>JAEZUR010000019.1 GCA_023420935.1 Bacillota bacterium
GGTGGATAGGTTAAAGGTGGAAGTGTGGTAACACATGTAGCTGATTAATACTAATAGGTCGAGGGCTTGACCAAAAATCTGGTCTAAATGTTTGTGAATTGGAAGTCATACAGTGTGTAGTTTTGAAAGTATATGAAGCTTTTATAAGTGGATATACTAGATGGCCTAGTGGCTCAGTTGGTTAGAGCGCCGCCCTGTCACGGCGGAGGTCGAGGGTTCGAGTCCCTTCTGGGTCGTTTTATATAAAAATATTACCATGGGATCTTAGCTCAGCTGGGAGAGCATCTGCCTTACAAGCAGAGGGTCACAGGTTCGAGCCCTGTAGGTCCCATTTAAGATTTAAATTATACGCCGACGTGGCTCAATTGGCAGAGCAGCTGACTTGTAATCAGCAGGTTATCGGTTCAAGTCCGATCGTCGGCTTTTGTTTTATCGTTAAGGTGAAACATATGGATGGGTTCCCGAGTGGCCAAAGGGGGCAGACTGTAAATCTGTTAGCTACGCTTTCGAAGGTTCGAATCCTTCTCCATCCATTTACAACATGTTAAATGGGTAAAATTCTTGAAAGAGTTGAATAAATTCTAAAAGAACATAATATATTTTCATAGTTGTATTAAAACATTATCGCGGGGTGGAGCAGTCTGGAAGCTCGTCGGGCTCATAACCCGAAGGTCATAGGTTCAAATCCTGTCCCCGCAACTCAGTATGCCCAGATAGCTCAGTTGGTAGAGCAGAGGACTGAAAATCCTCGTGTCGCTGGTTCGATTCCGGCTTTGGGCATCTTATTATGGGATATTAGCTCAGTTGGTAGAGCACTTGACTTTTAATCAAGTTGTCCCGGGTTCGAACCCCGGATGTCTCATTACAATCAAGACCTAGAAGGTCTTTTTTTTGTGTCTAAAAGCTCAGTTATTTGAATTAAAATCTCTATTCAGATATCTAACCTATGTCAATTAGAACCCATATCGTACTGACAATTGTATATAAAAAGAAAGCTTACAAGTAGGAAATAAACCACAGTTTATAAGGACTACAACATAACAGAAGTAATTATAGATGTAAAAAAGGGTTGACAAAAATTATATTCGACCTTATACTTTGAATATCAAAGTATTTGAAATACAAAATAATTGTAGAATTATGAGAGAATATAAAAAGTTACATTGGAAAGTATATTATAGGAAGCTTTATAAAAAAATATAGTGTAATTTAATAATAATTCATTAATAACAAAGGATATACTCAAACCCAATTAAGTAGAAGATAGAAGAAAATATGAATTAAGGAAATGGTGCAGATAGATGGCAATTAAAATAATTGGAACGGGGAGCTACCTTCCAGATAATATAGTGACTAACGATTTCTTATCAACACTTGTTGATACTAATGATGAATGGATTCAGAGCAGGACTGGTATCAGAGAGAGAAGAATCTCTGATGGAGGAGGAACTGCTTTTCTTGCGACAAGAGCTGCTCAAGCGGCCTTAGCCAACGCTAACATAGAGGCAGAGGAATTGGATCATATTATTATTGCAACTATGTCGCCAGATCATTATTTACCAAATACGGCTTGCGAGGTACAGGCTGAGATCGGGGCAGTAAATGCAACCTGTCTTGATTTAAGTGCAGCATGTTCTGGATTTGTATATTCATATAATACAGCATATGCTTATATACAGTCAGGATTAGCTAATACAGTTATGATAATTGGAGCTGAAACACTATCAAGGCAAGTAGATTGGACAGATCGTAGTACATGTGTATTATTTGGAGATGGTGCGGGTGCTATTATCTTGAAAAAGGTCTCAGAGGAAGATACGGTCTATGGAACGGTAACGGGTTCCAATGGTCTTAAAAAGGATGTTCTAAAATGTGCTGAACGTTCCTTAATAAATCCTTTTGTACAAGAAGACAGAGGAATAGATTACATGAAAATGGAAGGTCAAGAAGTCTTTTGCTTTGCAGTAAAAGTGGTTCCTCAATGTATTGAATCTTTATTAAGCAAAATGAATATGGAGACCAGTCAAATCAAATACTTTGTATTACATCAGGCAAATAAGAGAATACTAGATTCCGTGGCGAAGAGATTAAATGTAGATCCTGAAAAATTTCCAATGAACCTTGATCGCTATGGTAATACATCAGCAGCAACCATACCAATATTATTAGATGAAATGAATCAGCAGGGAATGTTGCAAGATGATGATTATATCGTGATATCTGGTTTTGGTGGGGGATTAACATGGGGTGCAACTTTGATTCAATGGTAAACCATCGATGGCTTTATTCTGCACAAGCAGTTTAAATAAATTACTTATATTAAAACGAATTCTTAGGAGGATTACAAACATGGATTTAGAAGCATTAAAAGAGATAGTAGCAGAACAGTTAAACGCGTCATTAGAAGAAATTACAGAGTCAACAAACTTTATTGAAGATCTTGGAGCAGATTCTTTAGATTTATTTGAACTTGCAATGGCTATGGAAGAAAAATTTGATATTGAGATTCCAAGTGAAGATTTACAGTTAATTAAAACAGTTGGTGATGCAGCAAAGTATATTGAAGGAAAGCTTGCATAATATTGATTTTATAGAATTCTTCGATTGTATACAAAAACTTTAAATACAATCGAAGCATTCTTTCTATTTACACGTCGCATGAGCGGCAGATGGGAGTATTTATATTTATGAAAACAGCGTTTATTTTCCCGGGTCAGGGCTCACAGTATGTTGGAATGGCACAGGATTTTTATCAGCAGATAGCTGAAAGTAAGGAAATCTTTGATAAAGCTACAGAACTTTTAGGATTTAATATGCCAGAACTGTGTTTTGAAGAAAATGATAATTTGAATAAAACAGAGTATACACAAGCAGCATTACTAACAGTGTGTGTTAGTATTCTAAAAGCAGTGGAACTTAGTGGTGCAAAACCAGATGTAACTGCAGGACTAAGCTTAGGAGAATATAGTGCATTGGTTGCCAATGGGGTATTTTCATTTGAGGATGCGATTCAATTAGTTAGAAAAAGAGGAACATTCATGGAATATGAAGTTCCAGATGGTTTAGGTACTATGGCTGCTATATTGGGTAGTGATAATGAGACAGTAGAGAAGATTTGTAAAGAAGTATCACAGGATCTACAAAAACCGGTAGAACCTGCTAATTATAATTGCCCAGGGCAAATAGTTATATCAGGTGAAAAAAGCGCAGTATTAGAGGCAAATAAGAGATTAACTGAAGCAGGAGCAAAACGTGCAATTGAGCTGAACGTAAGCGGGCCATTTCACTCTTCCATGTTAAGTGGAGCAGGAGAAAAACTTCAAAAAGAATTGGAAACAATCACGTTGGGTGAAATGACTGTACCATACGTAAATAATGTGAATGCACAGATGATTGAAAGTACAGATGCAAATGAAATAAAAGACCTATTAAAAAAACAAGTTTCTTCTCCAGTAAAATGGGAACAAAGCGTGAAACTATTAATTGATCAAGGGATAGAGACCTTTGTTGAAATAGGTCCAGGGAAAACCCTAAATGGATTTGTAAAGAAAATTGACCGTACGAAACAGGTAATTAATATAGAGAAAATGGAAGATTTGGAAAAGTTAAAGGAGATGTAAGCACATGTTAAACGGAAAAATTGCATTAGTCACTGGAGCAAGCCGTGGTATTGGTAAAACAATAGCTTTAGAACTTGCCAAGGAAGGTGCTTATGTTATCGTAAATTATAACGGCAGCGAAGCAGCTGCAAAAGATGTACTTAGCAAGATTGAAAGCAATGGAGGGAAGGGTGAAATCTATCAATGTAATGTGGGAGATTTTGAACAAGTCAAACAAATGATAGATACCATCGTCTCTGATCATAAAAATATAGATATTATTGTTAACAACGCTGGAATTACTAGAGATAATTTATTACTTAAGATGTCAGAAGAGGATTTTGATCAGGTTATAGACACCAACTTAAAAAGTGTGTTTAATACATCAAAACACGCTGTACGGTACATGATGAAGCAACGATCCGGTAAAATAATAAATATTTCTTCAATTACAGGAATTATTGGAAATGCTGGTCAGGCCAATTATTGTGCTGCGAAAGCAGGAATAAATGGTATTACCAAAAGTTTAGCAAGAGAAGTGGCTTCCAGAGGTATTACAGTAAATGCAGTAGCACCTGGGTTTATTGAGACAGATATGACCGCGTCTCTTCCAGAAGCAGTAACTAAGGCGATGTTAGAAAATATACCTATGAAAAAATATGGTCAGCCAGAAGATGTAGCACATATGGTAGCATTTCTAGCATCTGATAGAGCAAATTATATAACGGGACAAATTATGGAAGTAAACGGCGGAATGAATATGTAATTTTTAGAACGAAAGGAAAGTAGGGTAAGGAAATGAAAAAAAGAGTTGTCATTACAGGAATGGGAGCACTTACACCAATTGGTAATAATGTTCCAGAGTTTTGGGAAAATATAAAAAAGGGTACTGTAGGTATTGGGGAAATCACAAAATTTGATACTACAGATCATAAAGTAAAATTGGCCGCCGAAGTGAAGAACTTTGAAGCGGGTGAATATTTAGATAGAAAAGAAGCGAAAAGAATGGATCCGTTCTGTCAATATGCTATCGTAGCTGCAAGAGAGGCAGTAGCTCAGTCTGGTCTTATAATTACAGAAGATAATGCAGAGAGAATAGGTTGTATTATTGGCTCTGGTATTGGTGGTCTTGGAACTATTGAATCAGAACATACAAAATTATTAGAAAAAGGGCCAAAAAGAGTATCTCCATTTTTGATTCCGATGATTATCTCTAATATGGCTGCTGGAAATGTTGCAATTGATCTAGGTGCAAAAGGAAAATGTACCTCTATTGTAACAGCATGTGCAACAGCGACACACTCCATTGGAGAAGCATTTAGAAGTATACAATACGGCGAAGCAGATGCGATGATAGCAGGCGGATGTGAGTCTTCTATTACTCCATTAGGAGTAGCAGGATTTTCTGCATTAACTGCCTTAAATGAAGCTACTGATCCGTTAAGAGCATCCATTCCATTTGATGCAGAGCGTCATGGTTTTGTAATGGGTGAAGGTGCAGGTGTAGTTGTATTAGAAGAATTAGAACATGCAAAACAAAGAGGAGCAAACATTCTTGCTGAATTAGTGGGATACGGTGCTACTTGTGATGCATTCCATATTACTTCTCCAGCAGAAGATGGAAGTGGAGCAGCGAAAGCAATGCTTCAAGCTATGAAAGATGCGGAAATTGAACCAAATGATATTGATTATATAAATGCCCACGGTACTAGTACAAAATTAAATGATTTATTTGAGACAAGAGCAATTAAATTAGCGTTTGGTGAGGTAGCAAACAAGGTAGCAATTAATTCAACTAAGTCCATGATTGGTCATTTACTTGGAGCTGCAGGTGGTGTTGAATTCATCACTTGTGTTAAATCCATTGAAGAAGGATATGTTCATGAAACAGTGGGTCTTAAAGTACCAGATCCAGAATGTGATTTAGATTATGTTGCTGGAAGCGGAAGAAATGTAGATATTCAATATGCAATCTCCAATTCTTTGGGATTTGGTGGACATAACGGAAGTTTACTTGTTAAGAAGTATCAATAGAAGGGAGTTAATAGAATGGATATTCAAAATGTAATTACACTGATTGATGCTGTTTCCAATGCAAATATTATGAATTTTCAAATAGAAGAAGGAAATTTTAGATTATCTATGGATAAACTTACACAGAGAATGGAAGTTGCTCCAGCTGTTGTATTACCAGCAGCTACAGCAATTTCTACAAATAATAGTGTAAGTGCGGAAGTTGAGAATAAATCAGCAGTTAATATGGATACACAAAGTGCAGCGACAAGTGCACGAGATAGTGTGAAGCAAGTTAATGCAAGTACTCCAGTAAACATAGTTGATGACGCTAATGTTAAAATAATAGAATCTCCTATTGTTGGAACGTATTATAGTGCAGCAGGCCCAGATTCTGAGAACTTTGTTAAGATTGGTGACAAGGTTAAAGAAGGACAGATCCTTTGTATCGTAGAAGCTATGAAGCTTATGAATGATATTGAGAGTGATTATGCAGGCGAAATTGTTGAAATATTAGTACAGAATGAGCAAATGGTAGAATATGGCCAACCGTTGTTTAAAATAAAGGTATGATATAATAAGTGAAAACTAATTATATTGAAACAACTAGGAGGATATTTATGTTAGGAATTAAAGAGATTCAAGAGATTATACCACACAGACATCCAATGTTATTGATTGATAAAGTAGATGAATTAGTTCCGGGGATGTCGGCAGTGGCTTATAAAGCAGTCACGTATAATGAACCATTTTTTACGGGTCATTATCCAGAGCATCCAGTAATGCCAGGAGTTCTCATTATTGAAGCCATGGCACAAACAGGAGCAGTTATTACACTTAGTAAGGAAGAGAATAAAGGAAAGCTTATTTTCTTTGGAGCGATCAATAAAGCGAAATTCCGTAAACCAGTTGAACCAGGTTGCATGATCCGTTTTGAAGTTAAAATGGTAAAAGTGAAAGGCCCAGTTGGTGTTGGTGAAGGAAAAGCTTATGTTGATGGTCAATTAGTTGCAGAAGCAGAATTAACGTTTGTTATAGGTGAATAACGTATAGATTGGAGCCATTATGTTTAAGAAAATATTAATTGCAAACCGCGGAGAAATCGCAGTAAGAATTATTAGAGCCTGCAGAGAAATGGGTATATTAACGGTTGCGGTTTATTCAAAAGCAGATAAAAATGCATTACATACGCAGTTAGCAGATGAAGCTGTATGTATTGGACCAGCAATGGCTAGAGATAGTTATCTAAATATGGAATCAATTATCAGTGCTGCTATTGCAACGAAAGCAGAAGCCATTCATCCAGGGTTTGGTTTTCTTTCGGAAAATAGTAGATTTGCTAATATGTGCAGTACTTGTGGCATAGAATTTATAGGCCCAGACAGTGAGATGATTGATCGTATGGGTAATAAATCAGAAGCAAGAAAAACTATGATAGAGGCAAACGTACCAGTAGTACCTGGTTCTAAGCAAGCCGTCCTTAGTATTGAAGAAGGGTTAAAACTGGCGAGTGAGATTGGTTATCCAGTTATTGCGAAAGCAAGTGCAGGTGGCGGTGGTAAGGGTATGAGAATTATTGAATCACCAGATGAGTTCGCCAGTAACTTTTCCAGTGCTCAAAGAGAAGCGGAAAATGCATTTGGTGATGGAACTATGTATTTAGAGAAATATATACAAAGCCCTAGACATATTGAATTTCAGGTTTTAGCAGATAAATATCATAATGTAATCCATTTATTTGAAAGGGATTGTTCCATTCAGAGAAGACATCAGAAGGTATTAGAAGAATGTCCTTCTTCGGTGTTATCAGAAGAATTAAGAAAAAAAATGGGCGAAACAGCAGTAAAAGCTGCAAAATGCATCGGATATTATAGTGTAGGAACCATAGAATTTCTATTAGATAAAAGTGGTGAATTTTATTTTATGGAAATGAATACGAGAATTCAGGTAGAACACCCAATTACAGAAATGGTTACAGGAATCGATCTAGTAAAAGAGCAGATTCGAATCGCTGCAGGTGAAGAACTTACCATAAAGCAGGAAGATGTCACATTAAATGGTCACTCCATTGAATGCCGTATTAATGCAGAGGATCCTGCACATAACTTTAGACCAGCTCCAGGTAAAATTCAGAATATTCATATACCAGGAGGAAATGGAATTCGAGTAGATACAGCAGTATACTGTGGATATGAAATACCACCTTTCTATGATTCCATGATAGCAAAATTGATTGTAAAAGCTCCCAATAGAGACGAAGCAATTGCCAAAATGCGTAGTGCCTTAGGTGAGTTTATCATTGAAGGAATTACAACCAATATAGATTTTCAATATGAAATATTAAATAATCCACATTTTATAGAAGGGAATATCAGCACTCATTTTATTGAAGATGAGTTTTAGCATAATAGGAAAAAGAAAATATGAGCATGTTAAAAGAAATGTTTAAGAAAACTAAATATATTTCTTTGGATACCGGGAAGATGGATATCAACGAAAATGTGGATAACACACCCGCTGTACCAGATGGAGCGTGGATAAAATGCGATTCTTGTAAAGATATTTTATTTCATGAGGATGTAAGCATTCATTACCATTGCTGTCCAAAGTGTAAAAAGCATTTTCGTATTGGTGCCGGAAAACGTATTCATATGCTAATGGATGAAGGAAGCTTTGTTGAATGGGATAAGCAACGCAGTCCCAAAAACGTGCTAGATTTTCCAAACTATGATGAAAAGATACAAGTGCTACAGAGAAAAACTGGACTTCGTGAAGCGGTAGTAACCGGACAAGGCACGATAAATGGTATCGCAACAGCGATTGCGTGCATGGATTCCTCTTTTTTAATGGGAAGTATGGGTCAGGTAGTTGGTGAAAAGATTACCAGGGCCGTAGAGAAGGCAACAGAAAATAAGCTTCCAATTATTATTTTCTCTACATCGGGTGGCGCTAGAATGCAGGAGGGTATCGTTTCATTAATGCAGATGGCCAAAACCAGTGCGGCACTTAAACGTCACAGCGATGCTGGACTTTTATATATTTCTGTATTAACTGACCCAACTACAGGAGGGGTTACTGCTAGTTTTGCCATGCTAGGAGATATTATATTAGCAGAACCAGGAGCATTAATTGGATTTGCTGGGCCTAGAGTAATTGAGCAAACCATTGGACAAAAGCTTCCAGATGGATTTCAAAGAGCGGAGTTTTTGCTTGAAAAGGGATTTGTTGACCGTATCGTAGAAAGAAAGTCAATGAAGGATGAATTAGGAAAGCTATTGAGAAGTTAAATATAATTCATGCTAAATCGCTTGTATGAATTGGCTTGGAGGATGAATAATGGAAGCGAATGTTGTAGATGAGTTGAATAAAGAGATAGAAGCTTGGGATAGAGTGCAACTAGCAAGAAAATCAGATCGCCTTACAGCTCTAGATTATATAGAATCAATTTTTGAAGACTTTCTTGAGTTACATGGAGATCGTCTATATGGTGACGATGCAGCAATCGTTGGTGGGATTGGTTTTTACAAAGGTCGACCAGTTACGATTATTGCAGAGCAAAAAGGACGTAACACCAAGGAAAATATAAAAAGAAATTTTGGAATGCCAAATCCAGAGGGGTACCGTAAGGCACTAAGACTAATGAAACAAGCAGAGAAGTTTAAGCGTCCTATTATTTGTTTTGTAGACACTCCAGGAGCATTCTGCGGACTTGGAGCAGAAGAACGAGGTCAAGGTGAGGCAATTGCAAAGAATTTAATGGAGATGTCATCCTTGGGTGTACCAGTTTTATCCATTGTAATAGGCGAAGGTGGAAGTGGTGGTGCATTGGCTCTTGCAGTTGGTAACGAAGTATGGATGCTGGAGAATTCCATTTATTCCATTCTATCTCCAGAAGGCTTTGCAACCATTCTTTGGAAGGATAGTAAACGTGCCAAAGAAGCAGCTGGTATTATGAGAATTACAGCAAAGGATTTATTGGATCTAGGTATTATAGAAAAAGTAATAGCAGAGCCAGAAGGCGGAACAAGTGAAAATCCAGACTTGGTAATCAGTAAAATGAATGAAGAAATCGGATTATTTTTGGAACGTATGGATCTGATGACGGAAGAAGACATTAAAAATCAAAGATATGAAAAATTTAGAAGGATTTAATAGTAGAAATTTGGAGAATAATGTAGTATAATAATTACCTAGGTGTCACGTAATACAAAACGAAACATTTTTATGATAGACTATGGGGAGGAACAAGAAATGGTATCAGTAAATGGTGTATCTAGTATTGAATATAAAGGTAATGTTGCTACGAAATCCAAAGCAGCTACGAATGCCAGTGTTGCCAGCTTTGAATCATATCTTGGAGAATCCATGTCCATGGATAAGATATTTGACGCAGCAGCAGAGAAATATAATGTACCTGTTGAGTTACTAAAAGCAATTGGGAAACAAGAATCAGGTTTTGATGCTAAGGCAGTATCTCGCTGTGGTGCCCAAGGGGTTATGCAATTAATGCCGGCAACAGCCAAAGAACTTGGTGTAACAGATGCATTTAATGCAGAACAGAATATAATGGGTGGTTCAAAATATATTGCCGGATTAATGAAGAAATACGATGGTAATGTGAAGTTAGCATTAGCAGCTTATAATGCTGGTAGTGGTAATGTAGCTAAATATGGCGGTATCCCTCCATTTGAAGAAACGCAGAACTACGTTAAAAAGGTAATTGGATATATGAAAGGTACCGATCAATCTGGTTCCACAAGCAGTGTGTCCAGTGGCAATAATGAAATTGCAAATCCTGTTAGTAAGGTGGAAACAGCGACACCAACCCAAGATGTGAATGAAACTAATGCTGCAGTTACGGCAGCAGAAATTAATCTAACCGTAGATAATTCATTAAATAGTATAGAAAATGTTTTTACTTACGATGATTATTTAAACTTTATTGAGAAGTTTTTACAGGGTCAAAAAGAGAAAGAAACTGAAGAAGATTCAGGATATTATGCTGCTCAACAAATTAATTATAATATTCCGGTAATGAACCTTTTAAGCTCAACTAAAATTTAAAATTGATATAATAAAATATTCTAGAGGTACGTAAGTCATTCATTGATTTACTTACCTTTTTTTATTGTACTTGACAAAGGAGCTAGGCAGGAGTATTATTATCACAAATAAGAATAATACCAACTTTGATAATAAAGGAGTGGATTTATGTCTACGCAAGATTTAACGGAGATGATTATGAACCCCATACGCCTTCGTATTGTACAATTTTTAATGCTTCATGAAAGCGGAACAACAGCTGAGATGAAGCTAGAACTTACTGATGTACCACAAGCAAGTTTATATCGTCATATTAAGATACTAGAAAAGGCAAACTTAATCATTGTTATTCAAGAAACTAAGATTAGAGGGACAGTAGAGAAGACATATCAATTAAATAAAGATATGAATCAAATGCAGACGGATAATAATCAAATTTTACACTTAATCAATAGTGGGTTGCTAACACTTATGAGTGATTTTACCCGTTATTTTAGTCAGGGTGAAAGAGATCCTCAAAAGGATATGCTATTTCTTTCTACCTCAGCACTTTTACTGTCAGATGAAGAATTTATGATATTTACGCAGAAAATAGGAGAAGTTTATAATGAGGTTATTAATAATAAACCAAATGAAGAAAGAAAAGTAAGAAGAATTACACTAGTTTCGTCTCCAAGTGAAAGTATAGGAGAGAGTATAGGAGAGAGTAAGACAGAAAAGTAAATTGATTGATAAGGAGAGAGTAGATCATGCTAGAAATTAAAAACTATTGTAAAACATATAAGGGAACAAAAAAAGCGGTTGAAAATTTAACATTAACCATTGAATCAGGTGATATATATGGATTTATTGGACATAATGGAGCAGGAAAAAGTACAACGATACGTGCAGTTGCAGGAGTTTTAGATTTTGAAAGTGGAGATATTATTATTAACGGTATGAGCATAAAGAAAAATCCAGTTGAGTGTAAGAGGGTTCTTGCCTATATTCCCGATAATCCAGACCTTTATGAGCATCTAACAGGTATTCAATACTTAAATTTCATAGCAGATATTTTTAGTGTATCTAAGAAAGATAGAGAAGAGAGAATCAAACTATATGGTGAAAAATTTGAAATCGTACCAGCTCTAGGTGATTTAATCTCCTCTTATTCTCATGGTATGAAACAGAAACTTGCAATTATCTCAGCATTAGTGCATAAGCCCAAACTTTTAATTCTAGATGAACCATTTGTAGGGTTAGATCCCAAAGCAGCACTTTCATTAAAGCAAACAATGAGAGAATTATGTGCAGAGGGAAGTGCCATTTTCTTCTCCACTCATGTTCTTGATGTGGCAGAAAAGTTATGTAATAAAATTGCTATTATTAAAGGTGGTAAACTGATAGTTTCTGGCAAAATGGAAGACCTAATAAAAGATCATTCCCTTGAGGATTTGTTCATGGAGGTGACAGGTCATGAAGAATAGTTGCTTGGTTTTATTAAAAGTACAACTGTTCAACCAATTCAAATTAAACAACCTAGTGAGCAAACAAAATAGTAAAGAAAAAAGCCGTGCAATTATGATGGCTATTATATTTATTATTCTGGGTGGAGTGCTTATGTTGTATTCGTTTGGACTTGGATTTGGACTTGGAATGTTAGGTGCAGCAAATATAATACCTGGTTATGCAGTTATGATTACTGGTATTATTACATTGTTTTTTACTATGATAAAAAGCAATGGAGTAATCTTTGGATATCGTGATTACGATATGTTAATGTCATTACCTGTTAAAACTGGTACCATAATAACAAGCAAATTTCTGTCTATGTATGTGATGAATACGTTGTTTACTACTTTAGTAATGCTCCCAATGGGTATCGCTTATTGTATATTTGAAAAGCCTAGTGTTTTATTCTATTTTCTATGGTTGATTGGAATGTTAACATCATCCCTAGTTCCAACAACAATTGCAACGGTTGCGGGAGCAGTGATTATTGCAATTTCTTCAAGATTTAAGCATACTACAGCGGTTGCAACCATACTTTCTTTCGTTTTATTATTAGGATTTATGGGGGGTTCCATGAGTTTAGGCAACCAGGATGTAGAAAATATTGATGTAAATCAATTGGCTAACTTGGGAAAATTATTTTCAGAACAAATTAACAAGATTTATCCGTTATCTTGGCTGTATACCAAAGGCGTAGTAGAGATGAGTTTATACCATTTTACCCTTTACCTAGTCATCTCCTTGGGTTGGTATTATTTATTTGTAAAGGCAATCTCAACACAATATAAAAAGTTAAATACCAGCCTAATGACATATCAAGCAAAATCAAACTATAAATTAAGAGAGTTAAAAGTACAACCGCCAATCTATGCGCTTTATAAGAAAGAAATGAAACGCTTTTTCTCATCAACTTTATATGTATTAAATGTAGGATTTGGTGTAGTTATGATGATTGCAACTGCAATTGCCTGCTTTATCATGGGTCCTGAGAAGCTAGCTGAGTTTATGCAGGTGGAGGGGATGGTATCTATGTTCAATAAAATAATACCGTATGCCTTGTCAGTAATGTTGACCATGACCTGTACAACAAGTGTATCTCTATCATTAGAAGGTAAGAATCTATGGATTTTAAAATCATCACCAATACAAGATATAACCATATTTCATAGCAAGATATTAGTGAATTTAACTTTATTAGTACCTGCATCCATACTATCTTCGCTATTAATCGCAATTCGTTTCCCTATGGATAGCATTTCATTTCTACTTCTCTTGATTGTACCCATTACCTATTCCTTTTTTACATCTGTGTGGGGGATGTATATCAATATAAAGTTACCAAATTATGAATGGGTATCAGAGACAGCAGTAATCAAACAAGGAATGGCCTCGATGATCGGAATGTTGGGGTCGGCAGTATTTGCTGCGATTCCAATTGGTATTATACTTATATTTAATCAGATAGATTACCGTATCAGTCAGTCTGTCTGTATTGTTCTCATAATAGGTTTCACCATACTATTATATCATAAAGTTAGAAAAGCAAAAATTTAGCTTACAACATATATAATCAAACGTATATATAAAGTAGATTAACAAGAAAACCTATCATAATCTGAAAAGTCCTGTTATTAAAAGACTCCATAATAATATTAAAATCTTCTAGATGAAAATAATCTAGAAGATTTTTTAAGATATACATTTGTCATGGGTAAAATCTACCGAAAGTCATTTCCAATCTAAAATGCTCTATGATATGATTGATTCATAGTAATTTAAAAATGAAAATTTTTGTTCATGGAAGCAGATGTTGTCAAATAAAAAAAGTAAGGATGGTAAGATGGGATGAAGGAGTTTGTATCAGTAAAGAATTTAACAAAGAATTACGGCGATTTTTGTGCGGTTGATAGTCTTAGCTTTTCCGTTGGTGAAAATGAGATATTTGGATTCTTAGGGCCGAATGGTGCTGGTAAATCTACTACATTAAATATCATAACAACATTATCTGATTACGATAAAGGTAACGTGACCATTAATGGTTACGACATTATAAAAGAAAAAGTAGAGGCAAAACAGCATATGGGTATGGTTCCACAAGACATTGCATTATATTATCACCTAAGTGCCATTGAGAATGTAAAGTTTTTTGCTTCTTTATATGGTTTAAAAGGTAATAAACTAGATCAAGCAGCAAAAGAAGCACTGGACTTTGTTGGTCTTAGTGACCGTATGAAAATGAAACCTAAGAAAATGTCTGGTGGTATGCAAAGAAGATTAAATATTGCTTGTGGTATTGCGCATAATCCAAAACTAATTGTAATGGATGAACCTACAGTAGGAGTAGATGCTCAATCAAGAGAACATATTTTGAACTCTATTCGAATCCTACGGGAACGAGGAACAACCGTAATCTATACGTCTCACTATATGCAGGAAGTGGAAGAAATCTGTGATAGAATTGCAATTATTGATAGAGGTAAAATGGTTGCCAGTGGTACCAAGGAGGAACTAGTATCTCACGTTACAGATATACAGACGTATTTTATATCAACCAGATTTCCTGCCGAGCTAGAAAAGGAAGCATTCCAAAAGCAGATTACCTATCTTCCGGGAGTGAAGAAAGTATCTATTGATGACCAGGTAATTCGGGTCGATATTCAAGTAGGTAAAAATAGTATTTCTAAGATTTTAGAAGAAGTGATTAGTCGTAATTTTCCAATTCATGATATAGCAAGTGAAGTTCCTAATCTGGATACTACATTTTTAAGCCTAACTGGTCATGAATTAAGGTAGTAAGAAGGGAGATACTATGATAATTTTAAATGAAATTCGAGGGTTTTTGAGGGATAAAACCAGTCTAGCATTTATGGTAGCTTTTCCAATTATCTTAATCTATCTATTAGGAACTCTATTATCAGGGCAAGATGTTTCGGATGCAACCATAGGCGAGATTAGAGTAGCATATCAAATTGAAACAACGGATCTAATGGAGCAGAGCATCATACAAGACTTTATCAAGGAAACATCAAATAACACGGATATACGTTTTAAGAAAGTTACAGAATCTGAACCTTCCAAACAGCAAATCGCAAAAGAAGAATTAGAGGGACTCATTGTTTTTGGGCAAGATAAAATAAGCTTGTATGAGGGAAAAAATCAAATTAAGAATAGAACCATAAAAGCGATGGTAATGGGATATGGAAATCTTGTAAAAGCCGTTACTACCATTGCTGATACAGAACCAGAAAAGCTAGCAAACCTAAAGATAGACAATAGTAGCCATGTAAAAGAAAAAGATTTTAATGCCAATCGCACTATGCTTGATTATTATGGAGTAACTATGGTAGTTATGATGGTTTTCATTGGTTCCATAGGTGGAGCATCTTCCTTTTCAGATGAAATAAGATTAAAAACTATAAATCGTTTAATTGCATCACCGGTTAGCCGTACTAAGATATTTTTTCAGAAAGTGATTGGAGAAATTCCATCTGCAGTCCTTGAATTAGTTGTTGTTATGTTAGTCAGTGTTTTATTCTTTGATGTTCATTATGCTTCAACAGTAGGAAATAATTTAATTTTGATTGGGTTATTTTCCTTAAGCTGTTTTACTATGTTGTTGGTAGGTGTTGTAGTAGGGCTCTTTATAAAGGCTAATCCAGTTATAGTTTTAATGCCAGTGTTATGGATTATGATGTTTCTTGGAGGTACTTATTCCAAAGAGGTTAACATAAAAGGTATAACAGAACATATGCCAGTATATGTGTTGCAGCAGGCGGCGTTTGATATTACGGTTTTTGGAAGGGTAGACAAAGCAATTCCAATTATGGTAGTAGAAGTTGGGTTGATTATTATATTATCATTTATTGGTGTACTAAAATTCAATAGTTTAAGAGGAACCAAATAGGGAGGTAACAATGAAAGAAATAGTATTATTCTTTAGAAGTAATTTGAAAAGAAACACAACTTCTCTTATCTTAGCAATTGCATGTTCTGTTTTACTCTGTTTGGTGTTTTATAACTTTGGTAGTTCCTTTGCAGAATATGATTCTAAGGGAATGATAGTTGGTATGATAGATGAGGATAACGGGGCAATTTCTAATGATTTTAAACGATATTTACAGGATGAATTAAATATTGTTGTAAAAGAGGGAATGTCATATGATACACTAAGTAATCAATTGCTTGAAAAGAAAATATCCGCTATAATAGAGATACCAAGTGGATTTGAAAAAAATGGTATCGTTGATAAAAAGCTTTCAGATGTGATAACAACAACATTAGATGACTATGAGAATGCTGCATTTTTAAAAAGTTATATTCATCTATATTTTAGCAGTGTTAATCTACTGGTAACGGCAGCAGATGGAGACGTAGAACAATTTCAAACTATGTTCAAAGAATTTCCGAATCATAGTAAAGGGTTTGAACAGACTTCTGTATATGTAGCTGATAGAGAGAAAGATGCAGCTCGTATGGGACTGAGTCAGGCAGCTGGATTTTTTACCATGATGATGATGGCACTTAGCCTTTGTATTGCATTTGTAGTATTGGAAGATAGACAGAGTGGAGTATTCGGTCGGATACAAATCTCACCAGTAAAACCTGCTTATTATATTATTGGAACTAGTCTTTATGCTATCTGCACTAGTTTGCTTATTGTTATCTCATTTTGCAGTTATTTATGGATTAATCAGTATCCTATCGGAATACCAATCAGTTATTTATTTATAGCGATGTCGCTGTTCTCCTTGTTTATGAATGGGCTGGCGTTAATTGTAGCGTTATTTTTGCAAACAAGAAATTCAGTTATGACATTGATTATTATTGTTGGTTCCACAGGCCCAATTCTTGGGGGATCTTATTTTCCAGTTACCATGTCACCTGAGTTTTTACAACGGATATCCAAAATGACACCGCATTATTGGATGATGCAGGGGATTAAAGATTTAATGGAGAATCCAAAGGCAGACGTAAGAATAAACCTTATTATTCTCGCTCTCTTTGCAATATTAAGTTTCCTAGTTACTACAGTTAAATTTGTTCAAAAACAAGGGAGTAAAGTATAAAAAACCAACGAAGGGGCATTTATGCTAGAAAAGTCAGTAATGTATTTTATATATAAAGGAGCAGCATTAGCTGCTTCCCTTATGTTTATGCTAAAAGCTGGAGTTAAGATTGAATTTGTCATTATCTTAGCACTAGCTTTTTCGTGCATTTTTCTAGCCGAATATATCCTTGATAAATTGACAATATCGTGGAAAGGGAAGGTAATATCTTTTCTTAATGTAATTCTATTATTTATATTGGTTTTACTGGGTGTCCATACGATGTATCCTCTTATGATAGTTATTTTAGTAGTTATAACAGAACACTATTGTAAGGGTGATTATTTTTATACATTATCAATCGGTTTTAATATCTTACTGGGAATACTTCTTGTCCCAAATGCAGAAGTATTATTTTTGGGTATGTTACTTTTATGTTTACTTTATTATAATAGATTTATAAGAAATAGAGTTGAGGCTTCTAAACTTCAAGTTTTAGAGCAGAAGGAAGAACTAGCATTTCTTAATCAAAAACTACAAGATAACCAACGTCTCACCAAAACACTACAATATACGGCTGCTCTCGAAGAAAGAAATCGATTGGCGGCAAGACTACATGATAAAGTAGGACATGGGATATCAGGAAGTATCATTTTGTTAGAAGCGTCTAGATTAATGCTAGATAAAGATATGGTCAAAGCAAAAGAAGGCATTGATAAAGCTGTAGCAAATCTCCGGGATGGAGTAGATGACATTCGGGCTGCACTACGGGAGGAAAGACCAGTTCGCAGTGAGCTAGGACTAAATGAAATTCAAACCGTATTAGAGAAATTTCAGGTGAATCATAATATCAATACAAGAATAGAGCAGTTTGGGAATTTAGATTATATCGGGTTAGATATTTGGCAATGTATTTATGATAATCTAGAAGAGGTTCTTACTAATATATTGAAACATTCCAATGCAACTCATTTTAAGTTAACAATTAAGATTCTTCCCAAAATAATTCGAGTGGAATATGGGGATAATGGAAAAACAGAGGGTAAATTTTTTAAAGGTCTTGGTTTAGAGGCCATTGAAGAGCGTACAATCAAATGTGGTGGCAGATGTTTCTTAGAGAAATCCAGTCAGGAATTTCTAGTTACTAATATATTTACTTATTAGGAGGATTAAGATGGTACAGGAAAAAACCATTCAGGATAAGACAATTCTTATTATAGATGATGAAGTTAAAATTGTAGATGTTGTAAAATCTTATTTAGAAAGCGCGGGTTATGATACGGTTTGTTCCTATAATGGAGCAGAAGGATTAAGCTTATTTGATAAGATAACACCATCCCTAGTAGTGTTGGATTTAATGCTTCCAGATATGTCAGGTGAGGAAGTGTGTAAGGCAATACGCAAGAAATCCAGAGTACCAATTATCATGTTAACAGCAAAAATAGAAGAAAATGATGTAATTAATGGGTTACAGATTGGTGCAGACGATTATGTGACGAAACCTTTTAGTCCTAGACAACTAATGGCTCGTATTGAAGCAATACTCCGAAGGGTTTCTACAGAAGCAGTTCCACTTGCCAATGAATATTCCTATAACAATGGAGAGTTGATACTAGACGGGCTAAGGCACCAGGTACGTAAAAATGGAGAAGAGGTTTCCTTAACACCCAATGAGTATAAAATATTGATGACGATGGCGAAATACCCTACCAAAGTATTTACAAGAGAAGAATTAATTACTTATGCAATTGGGGATGAATTTAATGGGTTTGACCGTGTAATCGATACACATATAAAAAATATAAGACAAAAACTTGGGGATGATGGAAAGTCACCAAAATATATTGTTACAGTTCACGGGATCGGTTATAGGTTTGGAGGATGAAGATGAAAATAAGTCTTAGGTGGAAGCTTACCGCAGCCTTTTTGGCAGTAACTGCTGTTGTCCTTGCGCTGGTTGGAATATTTGCAAATGTGATTTTGGAAAAACAGTTTAAAGAGTATGTAATAGATAAATTAGAACAGAATAACCAGGAACTAATATCTACCCTTGAGAGTAGGTATCAAGCGTGGGGTAATAAATGGAATCCGGAAGGAATAGAGAATCTGGGTGTAAGTGCTCTAGGTGATGGATTAATGATACGCATTTATAATCAGGAAGGAACTTTAATTTGGGATGCTATGACACATAATAGTGGTATGTGTGCTTCTATCCTTCAGCATATGTCTGAAAATATGCAGGGGCGAAATTCTAATTTTAACGGGGGCTACATAGAGAAAGAATACCCAGTTACTGTAGAAAATGCTTCAGTTGGGAAGGTAACAATTGGTTATTATGGCCCTTACTTTTATACAGATAATGATATTCAATTTTTAAACAGTTTAAATAAACTTTTGTTACTGGCAACTGGAGTGGCTGGAATCATATCAATCTTGATTGGAACGTTTATGGCAAACCGTCTTACAAGTCCAATATCAAGGGTAATAAAGAATGCAAGGCAAATTGCAGCAGGAAAATTTGATGATCGGATTATAGAGAATTCAAATACGCGAGAAATCGTGGAGTTAACAGAGTCTATTAATAGTCTTGCAACGACCTTAGGAAAACAAGAAGTCTTAAGAAAGAGACTCACAGCAGATGTAGCTCATGAACTACGAACACCTCTGTCTTGTGTACAAAGCCATCTGGAAGCAATGATTGATGGTATTTGGGAACCAAGCAAAGAGAGGCTAGAAAGTTGCCATGAAGAAACAGTGAGACTATCAAAGATGGTAAGTGATCTAGGAAAACTAGCGCAATATGATGGCGAAAATGTTACTCTTAAGAAAGAATATTTTTCTTTATCAGAATTACTATCACGGTTATTAAAGAACTTTGAAAAGGAATTTCAGAAGAAACGGATTAATCTAATCACTAGTATTCAAGATCAGAATATTGAGGCTGATGAAGATAAATTAACACAAGTACTGGTTAATCTATTCTCCAATGCAATAAAATATACACCTGATGGTGGAACCATTGAAATTGAAACAACGGGAACAAAGGAGTATATAGAGGTTTCTGTGAAAGATACGGGAATTGGAATAGCGGAAAAAGACTTACCTTACATTTTTGAGCGTTTCTATCGAGTAGATCAATCTCGTAACCGTATGACAGGTGGTTCTGGTATTGGATTAGCTATCGCAAAGTCACTCGTAGAGGCGCATAATGGTACAATAGAAGTGAAAAGCGAGGAAGGCGTTGGCAGTGAATTCATTGTTCGCATTCCAACCTAATAGAAGGATAATGCATGATTAGAGCAATTATTAGTGAGCTCCCAATCATGCATTATCCGCCTAGTATGTTAGATACGATGTTTGCCTGTTACCTGATCAACCGTTAGTTTAAATACAGTTACTGCATTTAATGCTCTATCATCGTAAGTAAAATTCATATCCTTGGTATATTGTTGCATCATAGCATCTAAAGCCATACGCTTTTCGGTATTTTCCAATACTGTAAGGCAACCAAATCCAATGACACTTTCATAATTCATAGAATACTCACAAGCAAGGTCTCCAGTTACAAGCTGATGACTACAATCCATTTCAAAGCATACTTTATTATTCTTACGAAGCAGATCAAGTTTTTTACCTTCTCTTGCACCATGAAAGTATAGGGTTATTATATTATCTTGGTAAGATAGTCCAAAATTAAGTGGTACAATGTACGGATAGTCATCATCAAAGAATGCAAGGCGGCATACATCGCATTTTCTTATAATGTCTACAATTTTATCTAAGTCAGTTATTTCGCGGTCAGATCTTCTCATCATGTTATCATCCTCTCATGTATAATGAATTGATTATATAATAAGAAATGGGCGAAAGCAATGGTAGAAAAAATTATTAATGGTACAAGATTTTGTATTAAATGTCCAGTTTTTTAAGTGCATTAAGATACTCAACCACTTTTAAAGAGTAGGACTCTATTACGTTCAACAATTTTTCAGCTTCCTGCGTATTTCCATTATTATATGCTACGATTGCCTGTTTAGCAGTCTCATGAACTTTTACATGAGGCTCATGCATTTTTGTAATAATATCTTCTACACGAGAATTGGTTAAATTCAATGTACAAAGCCATTTACCTAAGCGACAACCATTATGATCCCCTACGGTATCTGAGTTGATATGCACATAATCTAAAATCATATTATAAACTTTCCATTTCCACATTAAGTGATCCGTTATAGTTAATTCTATCATAGTATGGTTATCTGGTGATGTAACACGATTTAATACAGTTAAGCGAATTTCATCAATTTTCTGCGAGATTTCATAGAATGCTTGCCCAGTTCTTGTCGATTTGTCTTTCAGTAAAGTTGCCTTTTCATTGATTAGCATTAGGCTGGAAGAAATTTCTTGAGATGCTGCTGTCTGTTCTTCAATATTAGCAGTTATATCTGTAAAACTATCATTAACCATTGACATTGCTTGATTAATTCCATGAATTTCTGTTGTTACCTCATCCATATGATTTTTTGAGGTGTTAAATGCTTGGATTACGGTATCTATTTCGTCAGAAGTTTTGGATATCTTATCATTAAGACCATTTACAATTTCTTGAATAGAGCCTACCTGTTGTCTTGTGCTTTCTGCTAGCTTTTTAATCTCTTCTGCGACAACAGAAAATCCTTTTCCATGTTCCCCTGCTCTTGCTGCTTCAATTGATGCATTAAGTGCAAGCAGATTAGTTTTATCCGCAACAGATTTTATGACATTAACCATGTCATTTATTTTATCAGTTTCATCGGTTACTTGATGCATGATACCCTTAATAGAGATGGTCTGATTAATATTATCTTCAATTGCTAAAAATGTATTGTCAATTTTTTTGAGACTAGTATCAGTATCATGCGTAGTATCACTCATTGTTTTGTTAGAATCTTGTATATTTACAGATATTTCTTCAGAAGCAGCACATAATTCTTCACTACTTGCAGCTACTGTTTCAACAAGTGAAGACTGTTGGTTGGCATCAAAAATCATTTCTTTCACGTAGTCAAGATTAGTCATATATTGTAATAATTCATTTACACATATGAGGGTATCTAAATTGGATGAGTTCGCTTTCTTATATATTTCTTGTTCATTATCGTTTATACTACTCATTACCACATTTGATGAATTTTCTGTAACTTTCTTTTGTTTACTCCACATTACATTACCTCCAATTTTTTTGGTTGATTATTTTGTTTATATTATATAGGTAACGTATTTGGTATAAGTTTATAGGTCAATCGTTAGAGTCAGTCCAAATATAAAAGTTAGCTTTCATTTGCTACCTAAATTTTAGATTCTATAAATTATTATTTAAGAAAGAAAATTTACCATAAATATACATAAAAGCCTGTTTTTAGAGCGTTATCAACGCAAGTATATCATAATAATTTTCACTAAACAATACAATTTGATAAGATATTATCATTAAGCAATTATTAGAGAATAGTATTTGATATTCACGAAAATAAATTGCTAGAATCGAATATATGTTTACAAGTTCCCTTGTTTATGTTAATATATTTTCATAACATCTAGGAGGGTTATTTGATGGGCTACGTTATTGATAAAGAAAAAGTTCATGAAGTGATGGAAGATAATAAAATTTCGACTCAGCAAGAATTAGCAGATAAATTAGGTATTACGAAAAACCAATTATCTGTTATGTTGTCGGAAAAAGTAAATCCATTCAAAAGTACCTTTACAAAACTTTGTACCGTTCTTAATGTATCCCCCATTGAATTATTATCCGAGAAAGAAGATAAGAATTTGAAGCAAAAAGAAATGGAACAAGATATTATAGAATTCATTGATGTACATACAGTAGTTCCTAAAAAAACATACAATTCTGTCGAGTTATTTGCTGGTGCGGGCGGATTAGCATTGGGTCTTAATAAAGCTGGATTTTGTGAACAAGGGCTTGTAGAGATTGATAAATTTGCTGCAGAAACGCTGAGGATTAATCGTCCAGAATGGAATGTAATTGAAGAGGACGTAATTAAAGTTGCAGATAAGGGTATTAAAAAATATTTACCTAAAAATGCCGAGATAGATTTGGTTTCTGGAGGATATCCATGCCAGGCATTTAGCTATGCAGGTTACAAATTGGGAATGGAAGATGTTAGGGGAACCATGTTTTATTATTTTGCTCAGGTAATTGATCAATTAAAGCCAAAGATGTTTTTGGCAGAAAATGTGAAGGGATTAACAACCCATGATAATGGGAAAACACTTCAGACTATGAAGGATATTTTCCAAAGTATTGGGTATCAAGTCGCCCATCATATTGTAAAGGCAATAGACTATAACGTGGCACAGAAGAGAGAACGTGTTATTATTGTCGGAATCCGAAATGATTACAGTATAAAATATAAATTACCTAAGCCTTATGAATTTAAACCAGTACTTCGCGATGCTTTAAAGGATGTTCCTAAGTCAATAGGAGAAAAATATCCGGAGAAAAAGAAAAAAGTACTCGCTATGGTACCTCCTGGAGGATATTGGAGAGACTTGCCGGATGACGTAGCGAAAGAGTACATGGGAAAAAGCTATTATTCAGGTGGTGGAAGAACAGGAATGGCAAGAAGAATCTCATGGGATGAGCCATGTTTAACACTAACTTGTAGTCCGGCTCAGAAGCAGACAGAGAGATGCCATCCCGATGAGATAAGGCCTTTTACAGTAAGAGAATATGCAAGAATTCAAAGTTTTCCGGATGACTGGGAATTCAGTGGGTCCATGGCGCAGCAGTATAAGCAGATTGGAAATGCTGTTCCAGTGGAATTAGCAAAAGCAGTTGGATTATCATTAATCCATGTATTAAATCAAATGGAGGATTAGGTAACTAATCCTCCATTGTACGTTCTATTTCTAGAGCTAAATCCTCGATTACATCATTGATTAGCTGACTTCCATCATATTCCGACGCAACATCTCCGATGGCATTGGTTAGTGATGAATAGAAGTTTTCATCACCAGTTAACCGGTGCCAAAAATCTTTGCCAATATGAACAGGGTAAGTTTCGTGAATTTTTTTGTAATGACCGCTTAATTCATCTGGTTCTCCATAAAATACACCCACAATTAAGTCATTAAATCCAATCGTTAAATTATTGGTTCGCGCTAGGTTTTTTATGGCTTGAAAATGGTCATCAATTGTCTTCACGTCGTCCTTGTTGATTGTATTTGGACCAGCTTTAATCTGGCAGTACTTACGTCTTCCATCTAATAAATCTACAAACTCAATATCAATTCCTGTAGTAGTAGAAGCATAGCCATCTAGAACGGTACTACAGAATTTCTGAAGCTTATTACCAAAAGTGGTGTTAATGGAAGTTCCAAGTACTCTTGGATACACTAGCGCTTTGGCAATATTGAGGGCAGAGTTATCTCCGGCTAAAAAATTCGCTTTGTATTTATCCAAGAAGGGATTTAAGTTGAAAGCCTTTAAACTTCGTAGTTTTTCAGTGTTCTGTCTATGACTTTCGGCAATCTCGTCTCGAAAAAATATTTTTGCTTTCTCTATAATATCTTTCTTTTGTTCATGGGCTTTTTTTATATCTTCTAGTGCTTTAGCTCCCAATTTTTCATATAAAGTAAATTCGTCTAGTGTTAGACCTAATACCGCATATGAAGTAGTATCTTGTATCTGATTCGCTGCATCACAAAATTCCTCGATACTCATCTCACCACATATATATAAGTCAAATGGTTTTCTTTCTGCCATAGTATCACCTCATTTTTTATAAAATTATAACATTAATTTTATTATTGTACAATCTAGTATGGTAATCAAACAAAATAGTATTATAATAGAAAGTGCTAGATAAATAAAGGAGGTTGTTATATTGAGAAAATTATTAGTGGTAGTTGATATGCAAAATGACTTTATAGACGGAATTCTAGGTACTGAGGAAGCGTTAAAGATTGTTGATGCAGTCGTAAGTAAAATAGAACAATATAAGCAAAATGGCGATAGTATCGTATTTACCAAGGACACACACATGGAGAATTACTTAGAAACGCAAGAAGGAAGAAATCTTCCAGCGAAACATTGTATAAAAGACAGCTATGGATGGGAAATATGTGAATCAATTCAAAGGATATGTGATTTATCGAAACATAAAGTATATGAAAAAGGAACCTTTGGAGCGAGTGAAATGGCAAAGGATCTAATGTCAGGAATGTATGATAATATTGAGGAAATAGAATTAGTTGGATTATGTACGGATATCTGTGTTATTTCCAATGCGTTACTAATTAAAGCATTTCTACCAGAAGTACCACTTGCAGTAGATGGAGGATGTTGTGCAGGGGTTACCCCAGATAGTCATAGAAATGCACTAGAGGCGATGAAGATGTGTCAAGTGAAGGTGATAGACTAGTACAATTAAAAGAACAGGACTGAAAGATGATAAAAATAAGGGTGTGCACTGCTGATATTGTTCAGCAAGTGCACACCCTTAAGTATTACTTATTAATTTCAAACTGACAGTGAACCACAGCAGTAATTTCTTTTTCTAATGAAGTGGTATCACTGATACCATAATCTGATATTTCATTGGAGTAAAGAGGGGTAATCTGAATTACGCCCATATCTGCGTATTTTAAGCTGCCTAATTTGCTTCCGGCATTCTCAGCAATCATTTCAGCACGTTTTCTAGCATCCTTGGTCGCTTCAGCAAGCATGGTAACTTTTATGTCTGCTAACTTAGTGTATAAGTATTGTGGTGCATTGGATTGAAATTCAACCCCTTCATTTAATAGTTCAGTAGCACTTCTGGAGATATCGGTTACCTTATCAATCTCTTGTGAGCTTATGGTTACATCCTGGGTTAATGTGTAATAATCAATCTGGTTGGTTGTATTACCATAATCAGAGATTACATAAGTTGGCATGGTTGTTATAGATGAGAAAACAAGATCTTCCTCTTTTAGCCCTTTTTTAATAAGATAATTTTTAACCTTCTCTCTGCTTGTCTCTAGTGTCTCGTAGGCATCTTGTAATTTTGGAGACTGTGTACTAAAATATCCACTCCAAACAATCATGTCAGAAGTAATCTGCTGTTTGGCAGACCCAGTCACTATGATGTTTGTTTTGGTACTTTTAATCTCTACCAAGCCATTGGTTAAGATTAAGGATGATACTACGGCACCAATTACAAGGATTACAGCAACAATTACACTAAAAATGCCTTTTCCCTTAAATTCGTTCATAAAATACTCCCTTTCTTGTCTATTATACTTTACAGTTTACTCCAGATATCTCCAATATACAACGAATATGTTTCTTAAGAATATATTAAGAAAAATAAAAGAAGAGGTAAAAATATAGTATTTTAAGAGACTATTAATGAATTTCATATAAGTAGTAATTGCTATTTTACCTGTTTTTGTATATGCTTTAATTTAGAGAAGAAGAGTTCGATGATAATGCCGTAAGAGATGGGGGAAAATTCATGATTCGGATTTTATTAGCAGATGACGATGCAATTATTCGAGAAGGTTTAAAAATGATTATGGAAACTCAGCCAGACCTTGAAGTAGTTGGATGTGGTGAGAATGGGATGCAAGCGGTGGAATTATGTAGACAGTTTAAACCACAAGTGGCTTTATTAGATATTCGAATGCCCGTCATGGATGGGATTGATGCAGCCAAAATTATCTTAGAGGAAGAACTAGCGGCACCATTATTATTAACTACATTTGATGAACAAGAATTTATTCTTCGTGCATTGAAGGTGGGAGTAAGTGGATACATTTTGAAGAATAGTCCTGCAGAACGAATATTAGCAGCAATTCGTGTTGTCTATGCCGGTGGCACTGTATTCCAGAAGGACATTTTGGAATACATAGCAAAACAAGTGAAACCGGAACCAAAGGAAAATGTATTTCGAGAGCTAACAGAGAGAGAAATCGAAGTTGCTTCCTTGGTGGCACAAGGAAGATCCAATAAGGAGATTGGAGAGATGTTATTTATTTCAGACGGTACTGTTAGGAATCACATTAGTTCTATACTAGACAAAACTGAATTAGAACATAGAACACAGATTGCAATTGCGTATTTAGCTGGATAAGTAGGTAAGTGGAGGACAGGAATGGATAATATTGCATTTCAACGTGCATGTGATAAAATTTTAAAGGCGGAGCGTGAACGAAAACAGATTGGAACATTAAGTGAGAAAACGCTTCACGCTATCTTAAAAAACTATTTTGAGCCAGATATAAATAAACATGAGATTAAAATAAGTGGTTATTTTGCGGATATAGCCAATGAAAATGGAATTATTGAAATACAAACAGGTAACTTTAATGTTTTAAGAAAAAAGTTAAATGTATTTCTTGAGATTGCACCTGTTACATTAGTATACCCTATTCCATATATTAAATGGCTCTACTGGATAGAAGAAGATACCAATCAGATTGGGCCAAAGAGAAAATCGCCCAAAAAAGGTTCGCCTTATATGGCTCTTATAGAATTATATAAAATTAAGGAGTATTTACTTCATCCGAATCTAAATTTATGTCTTGTTATGATAAATATGGAAGAGTACAAAATCTTAAATGGTTGGAGCATAGATAAGAAAAAGGGATCGAGTAGATATGATCGTATTCCAACGGAGATCGTAGAGGAAATTTACATTCCAGATCGAACACAATATCATAAATTAATACCTAAAGAATTAGAAGATGGATTTACATCAAAGGATTACAAAAAGAAAAGTGGATTAACGTTGTCCAAATCCCAGACAGCGCTTAATGTGCTAAATTATGTTGGAGTGGTTGAAAGAATTGGTAAAATAGGTAATTCGTATCTATATGCCCGCGCTGAGGAAAGAAAGGTGGAGAAGGGTTAATGGGCTTGTATGAGACTTTAATGGAATACCAGAATAAAAATTATTATCCTATGCATATGCCAGGGCATAAGAGGAATTCTTCCCTTTTTTTAATGGATAATCCATAT
The DNA here is from genome assembly GCA_023420935.1 of Bacillota bacterium. Taxonomy (GTDB): domain Bacteria; phylum Bacillota; class Clostridia; order Lachnospirales; family Lachnospiraceae; genus Mobilisporobacter. The sequence continues at coordinate 28,197 of JAEZUR010000019.1, forward strand.
GGTATAGATATTACAGAAATTGAGGGGTTTGATAATCTTCATGATGCAAAGGATATTCTAAAAGATGCTATGGAGCGAGCTGCCAAGGTATACGGTTCAGAGGATACCCATTTTCTTGTAAATGGAAGTACAGTTGGTATACTAGCTGGAATAGCGGCATGCACAAATAGAGGGGATCGAATATTGGTGGCAAGAAATTGTCATAAAGCAGTTTTTAATGCTATTTTTCTAAATGATCTTAAACCAATGTACATTTATCCACAAATAGAACCTAACTTTGGTATAAATGGTGGAATTTCTGCCGAAGATGTAAAAGAAATGTTGATAACCCATCCGGATATCAAGTTAATTGTAATAACATCACCGACTTATGAAGGGATTCTATCTAACATAAGAGAAATTGCTGATGCTGCACATAGCATGGGAATCCCACTATTGGTAGACGAAGCACATGGTGCACATCTAGGATTTCATTCTTATTTTCCGCAAAATGCAATAGCTATGGGAGCGGATGTGGTAATACACAGTGTGCATAAAACAATGCCATCCTTTACACAGACAGCCCTCATTCATATTAATAGTAACTTAGTTAAGAAGGCTAAAATAAAAGAATATCTTACTATTTATCAAACCAGCAGTCCGTCCTATGTTCTAATGGCTGGTATAGATTGTTGTATGGAATTAGTGGAGAAAAAGGGTAAAGAATTATTCGGTAATTACGCTAATAAGTTGATGGATTTCTATCGTGACATGGAAAAGTTGAAAAGACTTCGTGTGCTAACGAAAGATGTGATAAAACTCAACATGGCGAAAATACTAGATATAGATCCTTCTAAAATTGTAATATCGTGCAGAAATACAAATATTACAGGTGATGAGCTATACTATATATTGTTAGATAACTATAAAATACAAGTAGAGATGGCATCCACGGATTACGTAATTGCAATGACAAGTATTGGAGATAGTATGGATGGATTTAACCGACTAAGAAATGCCTTACTCGAAATTGATGATCAATTAAGTATTGTTGAAATTAAGGATTCAGGGGAGACAAAAAATATTGTTTTGGATATAGAATTATCACCCTATGAAGCTTATAATAGAGAGGGAGAGCTGATTCCACAAAGCCAAGCTGAGGGGATGATATCTAAAGAATATGCATATCTTTATCCTCCAGGAATTCCTTTATTGGTGCCTGGTGAGAAAATAACGAAAGAGTGCTTGGAGCTGTTTAAGTATTATAAAGAACATAACCTTATCATAAAAGGACTAGATAAAGCTGGCTATATTCAAGTAGTTAGCGGATAGAAGGGAAATTACACATATGTCCAAGATATATATAATAATGGGAAAAAGTGCAACGGGGAAAGATACAATTTTTAAGAAATTAGTAGAACGGGAAGAACTATCACTTCATACCGTCATACCATACACAACTAGGCCGATACGTAGAGAGGAAGCAGACGGAGTAGAATATTACTTTGTCGGTGAAGATCGGTTAAAAGAATTGGAGAAACAAGGAAAAATTATTGAACATAGATCCTATGATACCGTACATGGCGTGTGGAACTATTTTACAGTAGAAGATGGTCAGATTGATCTTAATAAAGCAGACTATATTTTAATCGGAACGTTAGAATCTTATGAGCAGATACGAAAATTCTATGGAGAAGATAAAGTTGAGCCGATATATATTGAAGTAGAAGATGGTGTTCGATTAAGACGTGCCCTATCTAGAGAGCAAAAACAAAAACCTCCCAAATATGCGGAAATGTGTCGAAGATTTTTGGCCGATGACGAAGATTTCTCAGAAAAAAATTTGAGTGCATTGGGTATTGATAAAAAATATAACAATACTGATATTAATATCTGTTTACAAGAGATTATTGACCATATACAAGAAAAAACTTCTAGGTAATCCCCCAGATTTATGTTATAATATGTTAGACAGATTTGCTTGCTTTTTGAATCGAATGGCGTGGATTTGCTTGTAAAACAGAAAGGAGTTACCATGGATATTAAGGTGAATCAACTACAACAATTGAATCAAGTTGAACAGAAGGCACCAGTAGCTGATACAGATGGTAGCTTTAAATTTACGTTGATCAGTAATATAGAAGAACACGAACTACAAGCGAGACTTACCTTAATGATGGAAGATATCACACAACAGGGAAAACGTCTGGCAAAGCATATGGATGTTCGAGATATGCGAAGATATCGTCAGTTAATAAAAGACTTTATGAATGAAATCGTAAGTCGCTCACATAAATTCAGTCGAGAGAATTTTCTTGATAAACGAGGAAGACACCGTGTATACGGTATGGTAAAGTTAATTGATGAAACATTGGACGAATTAGCGACCGAGTTAATTAAGGATGAAAAAGATCATTTAACAATACTAAGTAAAATAGATGAGATAAGAGGAATGCTGTTGGATATTTTTACTTGATATAGTAGATAGATATATAGATAGCACAAAAGAATGAGGTGGTAATGGTGTTAGATTTTAATGAAATTGTCGGACATGATCAGATAAAAGAACATTTACAGACAGCAATTGAACAGAAAAAAATATCCCATGCCTATATATTAAATGGGGAAAAGGGATCTGGAAAAAAACTAATTGCTTCTGTCTTTGCGAAAACATTACAATGTGAAGAAAAAGAGAATAATGCTTGTGGTAAATGTAAATCTTGTTTACAAGCAGATTCCATGAACCATCCTGATATTATCTGGGTTACCCATGAAAAAATTAGCATTGGTGTGGATGATATTCGACTTCAAGTAAATAATGATATTGGAATCAAACCGTATAGTGGACAATATAAAATTTATATCATAGATGAAGCAGATAAAATGACAGAACAAGCTCAGAATGCGTTGTTAAAGACCATAGAAGAGCCTCCTGAATATGCAATGATTCTATTGCTAACCAATAACATTAACAATTTATTGCCTACCATTTTATCTAGATGTGTTACACTTAATTTAAAAACGGTTAGTTCAGATTTAATAAAAGAGTATTTAATGAAACAACGTAGTATTCCTGATTATGCAGCTGAACTTAGTGCCTCATTTGCACAAGGAAATATTGGAAAGGCGATTCGATACGCCTCTTCTGAGAGCTTTATTGATGTGAAAGAAGATGTATTACATCTTTTAAAATATATCGATGACATGGAGATTTATGAGATTATTACAGCTATTAAAAAGCTTTCCGAACATAAATTAGAAATTAATGATTATATTGATTTAATGATATTATGGTACCGAGATGTATTAATGTTGAAAGTAACCAATAATCCAAATCTTCTCCTGTACAAAGAGGAATATAAATATATTCAAAGACAAGCTAGTAAACGTGATTATGAAGGAATTGAGAATATTATAAGAGCCATGGACAAGGCTAAGATACGCTTGAATGCTAATGTTAATTTTGACATCACTATGGAACTTATGCTACTTAGTTTAAAGGAGAACGGACATGATTAATGTAATAGGAGTAAGATTTAGAAAGGCTGGAAAAGTATATTTCTTTGACCCAGCTGGATTTGAGATAAATCAAGGAGATAATGTAATTGTTGAGACTGCAAGAGGCATTGAGTATGGTAATGTTGTTCTAGGCCCAAGAGATGTGGAGGATGATAAAGTAATTCAACCATTAAAGTCTGTTATTCGAATTGCAACACCAGAAGATGATGCAACACAGGAAATTAATCGTAAAAAAGAAAAAGATGCATTTGCCATCTGTCTTGAGAAGATAGCGAAACATGGGCTTGAGATGAAATTAATTGATGCCGAATATACCTTTGATAATAACAAAGTATTGTTTTATTTCACTGCAGATGGAAGAATTGACTTCCGTGAATTAGTAAAGGATTTAGCATCTGTATTTAAAACAAGAATAGAGCTTAGACAGATTGGCGTTAGAGATGAAACGAAAATAGTAGGAGGCATCGGTATCTGCGGTAGAGCACTTTGCTGCCATACACATTTATCCGAATTTGCACCAGTTTCTATAAAAATGGCCAAAGAACAGAATCTTTCCTTAAACCCAACGAAGATATCAGGAGTTTGCGGAAGATTAATGTGTTGCCTAAAGAATGAAGAAGAAGCATATGAAGAGCTTAACAATAAACTGCCTAATGTAGGTGATTTTGTTCGGACAAGTGATGACTTAAAGGGTGAAGTACAGAGTGTGAGTGTACTGAAGCAATTAGTAAAAGTCATTGTAACCATAGAAAATGACGAAAAAGAAGTGAGAGAATATAGCGTGGATGATCTTCATTTTAAACCTAAGAAGAGAAAAGAGAGAGTTGATTTAGATGATGAACTCCGAGCACTTGAACTTCTTGAGAAAAAGGAAGGAAAATCTTTGTTAGATGATGAATGAGAACCAATATTTGTTACCAGGTGAAAGATTTGATGATTTACAGCGAAATAATTATAAAATAATACAAAATCCAGATAAATTTTGTTTTGGAATGGATGCAGTACTTCTATCCGGTTTTGCAAAAGTTAAGCCAGGGGAGCAAGTATTAGACCTTGGAACTGGAACAGGAATTATACCAATTCTTTTAGAGGGTAAGACCAAGGGTAGACATTTTAGTGCGTTAGAGATACAAGAAGAAAGCGCAAATATGGCTAGAAGAAGCATTGAATATAATAAGCAACAAAACAAGATCGAAGTTATAGTGGGTGATATTAAGGAAGCTGGAGCCATATTTGGTGCGGCTTCCTTTGACGTAGTAACAACCAATCCACCCTATATGAATGATAATCACGGACTAAAAAACCCAGATCTACCAAAAGCAATTGCAAGACATGAAGTTCTTTGTAACCTAGAGGATGTCATTCGTGAAGGCTCTAAAGTACTAAAAGAAAACGGTAGATTTTACATGGTTCACAGACCATTTCGTCTCATAGAGATCATTACGCTTATGACCAAATATCGTCTAGAGCCAAAACGATTAAAAATGGTTCATCCATACCTAGACAAGGAACCAAACATGGTTCTTATCGAAGGCATCAAAGGAGCCAAATCCATGGTAAAAGTAGATCCCCCTTTAATCGTATACCAATCCCCCAACCAATACACCCAAGAGATATACGATATCTACGGCTACTAACTAATGCAATAAACAGCGAAATACCAATAACGTACCCTATTTCCAAGGCTGCACCCATTGTTCCAGAGCGGAAGCTAAGCAAAGCGTTGTAGCGGAGGAATAATGGGTGCAGCCTTGGAAATCTACATAGTCTAAATTTATTTCGCGTCCGCCATACAAATCGATGTAAGAAAGGAAACACCATGTCAGGAAAATTATATTTATGTGCCACCCCCATAGGAAATCTTGAGGATATCACCTTTCGAGTAATTCGCACATTAAACGAAGTAGACTTAATTGCAGCGGAAGATACAAGACATAGTATAAAATTATTAAATCATTTTGATATAAAAACTCCTATGACCAGTTATCATGAATTTAATAAGATAGAAAAAGCGAGACATTTGGTAGAGAAACTAAGAGAAGGAACCAATATAGCATTAATCACAGATGCTGGAACGCCAGGCATCTCTGATCCGGGGGAAGAACTTGTGAAACAAGCATATGAAGCAGGAATAGAGGTAACATCACTTCCGGGTCCAGCTGCTTGTATTACTGCATTGACATTATCTGGTCTTTCTACTAGAAGATTTGCATTTGAAGCGTTTCTACCATCGGATAAGAAAGAAAAACAAAAAATCTTAGTAGAACTTGAGAAAGAAACTAGGACAATTATCTTATATGAAGCACCACATCGTTTGGTTAAGACCCTAGAAGAACTGTTTCATGCTCTTGGAGAGAGAAGAATAACCATAGTAAAAGAATTGACTAAGAAATTTGAAACTGCATTCTGCACAACTTTATCTGAATCGATTAGTCACTATAGGATTCATGAGCCTAAGGGTGAATTTGTTCTTGTTATGGAAGGACGAACACATGAAGAATTAAGAGAAGAAGAGCAAGATAAGTGGAAAGAAATGGAGCTAGGGGATCACTTAAATTATTATATGAATCAGGGACTTAATAAAAAAGAGGCCATGAAAGCTATGGCTGTAGATAGAGGAGTCTCTAAAAGAGACATTTACCAGGAATTATTAACCTTGAATTTAGATAGTTAGATAATAAAATAAACAAAGCGACAGGCAGATAAGTGAGGGGAGGTACTTATCTGCCTGTCTTAAAAATGAGAGGGGAGTATAATTATTTTATATAGCTGCTTAAGCAGTTATATAAATGTAATTAGTGAAAATTATTCAATTATACCTGCAAGTTTTGCAAGTTCTCTGATAGATTCTTTTGATACTTTCTTACCACAGTAATCAACTAAATCACCTTTTTCGCCACTGAAAATATCAGCTGGCTCATATTTTGTAAGTACGATTCTGTCTTCGTCAACAAAGATTTCCAATGGATCTCTTTCGCCAACTCCTAATGTTCTTCTTAACTCTATTGGAAGTGTGATACGTCCAAGTTCATCGAGTTTTCTAACAATTCCTGTACTTTTCATATTCTTATTCTCCTTGTTCCTTGTTATCTGGTACCTATAAATTACCACGAAGTGGCATATGAAGTCAATTTAAAAAATTAGCATTATGTAGCACTATTTTAAGGGGAATAATATGAATTTAAACAAAAAATGTAAAAAGTAAATAAATGTAATATGTCGGAAAAATAAAGGAAAAGTCTAAAAGTCCAGTAAAATCGGTGGTTTGCGAGAATTGTGTCAAGTAACAAATAGTAAATAATATCGACTTATTTCTTCAAAATGTTTAAAAAATGAATTTTATGTGAAATACTGTAAAGTTGTAAAAGTGTTTCCTAGCATTATACATTGAATAGAAAATCTATTGGTATCATATAGTGTTACATAGATATAGAATGGATAAAGGGGTTTGATGCTGTAATATGTTAAATTATCTGTGGGGATTTATGATAGTGATAGGAATTGTTGTTGGTATCTTGACAGGACGAATTTCAGAAATAAGTACAGCTTCTTTACAATCTGCCAAAGAAGCAATCACGCTATGTATAACCATGTTAGGCTTTATGTCACTTTGGACCGGGCTTATGAATGTTGCTAAGGCAGCAGGTATTGTAGAAGCCATGACGAAGGTATTGCGGCCAGTGATACGAATTCTGTTTCCTAATATCCCGAAAGGTCATGTTGCAAATGAATATATTGCATCTAATATAATTGCTAATATACTTGGACTTGGTTGGGCAGCAACCCCTATGGGTTTAAAGGCTATGAAGGAACTAAGAAAATTAAATCATGATAGCACAATTGCCAGTGTTGATATGTGTACCTTCCTTATTATAAATATTTCTTCTCTTCAATTAATTCCAGTTAATATTATAGCATATCGAAGTCAATATGGATCCATCAATCCGACAGGTATTTTAACAGCGGCTATTATTGCAACTATGTGTTCCACCTTTGTGGGTGCAATCTTTTCCATCACAGCAAGAAAACTTAGTAGAAGAGAACGAATTAAATAAGAAACAAAAAGGATGCTATTCTATCATAGCCTCCTTTTTGTTTTTCTTATGCCTTCTATATAGTAATATAACATTAATAAGTACAAATAGGATAAATAGATAGGCAGCAACGGTTGAAACGGTATTTGCCCCATTTGCAATGATTTCCCATGATGCCTTTGCTGCAACTCCCAGCGACACCAAAACAGAATTCCATATGGATATTCCAATAAGCGTAAGTACGATAAATAAAGAAAGTTTCATTTGCGCCATTCCAGCTGGAATGGAAATTAAACTCCCTAGTACAGGAATACATCTACAGAATAATACGGTATATTTTCCATTCTGATTAAAGTAGAGTTTGGTTTTTTGAATATCTTCTTTTGTAAATCCAATCAGATGAGCAATTCTCCCATCAGCAAAACGTTCTAGCTTTTCAATTGAAAAAAAGCGTCCTATGGAATACAAGGTAAGTGCACCAATTAATTCTCCAATGGTAGCAAAAATAATCACGCCGTTTCTAGACATTTCTGTATATGTTGTCATAAACCCGCCTAGTGTTAGTATGATTTCTGCTGGTACTATGGGAAAAATACTTTCTAGAGTAGTTAACATTAGGATTCCCCAATAGCCGTAATCATTTATAATCTGTATAGCCCATTCTTTCATGTAATTTCCTATTATAGTTTTTATACAATATATGATGTTAGTAATTTAAATAATACAGTTCTAAAGAGAGACTATTTTTGAATTATGTTATCATATGTTATCATAACTCAATACAGGCTCGATTCAAAAAATCTGAAACTTGATGAAAATGACAGCAATTAACATAAATCACCAAAAAAGTATTAAAAAAGTATAAAGTACTTGCCTTTGAGCACACTTTAAGTAGTATTATAATAAGAATACAATTCTATTTACGAAAAAAGAAAGGCATTTACATGGGAAGTTTTAAAAAGATAACGATTGATGATATAGAAACAATTAACAAGTATTTGAAACAAAGTCAGTACCAATCTTGCGACTATAGTGTAGCCAATATTATATTATGGTCAAATGTATACGGAACGGAATATGCAATTATTGAAGATATGTTAATCATGAAATATAGAAACAACGAGATAGATTACTTTACCTTTCCAATGGGTGAATCAAATCATAAGGCAGCATTGGAGTGGATGATCAAATATTGTGAAGAGCAAGAAATCCTATTTCAAATGAATCCGGTAGAGCCACAGATGTATCAACTTTTAGAGCAGATACTCCCTGGCAAATTCTCTATAAAATATAACCGAGATGGTTATGATTATGTTTATAATAGGGAAGATCTACAGAATCTAGTTGGCAAGAAGTATCATGGTAAGAAAAATCATATTAATAAGTTTATTAAAATGAATCCAGAATGGACATACGAAGATATTACCAATGAGAACTTGGATGAATGTATTGAGATGGTTAAGAAGTGGTGTATCGTCAATAACTGTTGTGAAGATAAGGATAAAGCAGCAGAAATATGTGTTGTACTGAAAGCGTTAGAAAACATAGAAGTATTAAACTTAAAGGGTGGTATTATTCGAACAAAGGAAGAAATTGTTGCTCTAACAATGGGAGAAGAGATGAAGGATGGCATGTTTGTCATTCATTTTGAAAAGGCATTTGCTACGGTGCAGGGTGCGTATCCTATGATTAACCAACAGTTTATACAACATCAACTGACCGAGTATCAATACATAAATAGAGAAGAAGATTTAGGAATTGAAGGATTACGAAAAGCGAAAGAGTCATATTGTCCAGAATTTCTAGTGGAGAAGGGTACGGTTGTAATAGTTAAGTAAAACGAGGCAAGGAACAGACATAAGGACAAGAATTCAATAATAGAATATTACATAGGACATAGGAAAGAGGATAGTAAATGAGTTTTCTATTATATTTATCCGACTATATTATTCCATTTGTGATTTTCTATATTGTAGGCTTTGGATTATTAATGAAAATTAATGTTTATGATGAATTTATAGATGGTGCGGAGGATGGGTTTAAAGTAGTGCTCGGTATTATGCCTACTTTGGTTGGGCTCATGGTTGCCATTGGAATTTTAAGAGCTTCAGGAACATTAGATATTATATCAGATGCATTAAGACCTGTTATGGAACTGATTCATTTTCCAGCTGAATTAATTTCACTAGTTCTGATTAAAATGTGTTCCTCTTCTGCAGCTACAAGCTTATTGCTTGATATATTTAAACAGTATGGGCCTGATTCATATCTTGGCACCTTAAGTTCTGTCCTTATGAGTTGTTCAGAAACAATCTTCTATACCTTATCTGTATATTTTATGGCAGCCGGTGTGAAGAAGACCAGGTATACCTTAGCAGGTGCGTTAACAGCTACTTTTGCAGGAGTTGTAGCAAGCGTCATCCTATGCAAATTTTTATTTTAAACAATCAAAGCCTAATATAAATGATTTGAAAAAGGATTTACTAATATTTCTACCTTAGGGTAAAAAAATTAGTAAGTCCTTTTGTTATTCATGACAATAGAACATTGGCAGAGCGTGTTTTCTATGGTTTTATCATGTAAAAAACTCTGCATATTAGCATAAATACAATATTTTTGGAGATTATTTTAGAGTATATATTATTAACTTACACATACTTAATAGGAAGTTTTAAGGAAGGAGGTTATGAAATGGAGAAAAACTCAGAAAAAACCCTTAGCGGAATGCATAACAAGCGGCTTGATAAAGTAGATGCAACCAATAGTGAAGGTACTGCAGCATGGGCTAATATGGACAGGATGGATGAAAATACACATGTAAACATACCTGCAGAATACGATGTTGAGAAAGCAAAGAATTGGGTTGATAACGGAAGTAAACTATAAAATAATATAAGAATTGGAGAACGGCTATGTCAAGTAAACAGATGACTTTAGATGGAAATACAGCGGCTACTTATGCAGCCTATGCATTTACAGAGGTTGCAGCCATATATCCTATCACACCATCCTCAGGTATGGCAGAAACAACGGATGATTGGTCTGCAAAAGGAAGAAAAAATATATTTGATCAAGAAGTAAGTGTAGTAGAGATGCAGTCGGAAGCAGGTGCTTCTGGGGCTTTTCACGGTTCCCTACAAGCAGGAGCATTAACTACTACTTTTACAGCATCACAAGGATTACTATTAATGATTCCCAATCTTTATAAAGCAGCAGGTGAATTATTACCTGGTGTACTTCATGTAAGTGCCAGAGCAATTGCGGCCCATGCGTTAAGTATATTCGGAGATCACCAAGACGTTATGGCAGTTAGGCAGACGGGCTGTGCGTTACTAGCTAGTGGCTCTGTTCAAGAAGTGATGGATTTGGCACCTGTTGCCCATCTATCTGCGATTAAAGGAAGATTACCATTTGTACATTTCTTTGATGGATTCCGTACATCACACGAAATTCAAAAAGTAGAAGCGTTAGAGTACTCGGACTATGCTGAATTAGTTGATTATAAAGCGATTGAAGAGTTTAGAAATAGATCACTTTCACCAAATCACCCAGTTTTTCGTGGTACAGCACAGAATCCGGATATCTATTTTCAAGGAAGAGAAGCAAGTAACCCTTACTATAATGATATCATTCCTATTGTGGAAGAATATCTAGAAAAAATGGCCAATAAAACTGGCAGAAAATACGGATTGTTTGATTATTATGGTGCCCAAGATGCAGAATATGTAATTATTGCAATGGGTTCTGTTACAGAAACAATAGAAGAAACAATAGATTACCATAATGCCAAAGGTGAAAAGTATGGATTGGTAAAGGTACATTTATACCGCCCATTTTCTGCAAAACATTTTATGTCGTGTATTCCTAAGACAGCCAAGAAGATAGCTGTTCTTGATCGAACAAAAGAACCTGGTGCGATTGGTGAACCTTTGTATTTGGATGTTAGTAGTTGCTTTAGTGAAATGGATAATGCACCAGAGATTGTCGGTGGACGTTTTGGTTTAGGTTCTAAAGATACTAGATCTAATGACATTTTAGCAGTGTATGAGAATTTAAAACAAAAGAGTCCGAAGAAACATTTTACGTTAGGAATTGTGGATGATGTTACCAATACATCCTTAGAAACAATAAGTAAAGATATAACAGAACCACTAGATCGTATCTCTTGTAAAGTTTGGGGGCTAGGATCCGATGGTACTGTAGGCGCCAATAAACAGGCAATTATGATAATCGGTAATAAGACAGACAATAAAGTACAAGCTTATTTTGACTATGATTCCAAGAAGTCAGGCGGTATTACGATTTCCCATTTGCGATTTGGAAAATCGCCAATAAAGTCTACCTATTTGGTTTCCAATGCAGATTATGTAGCTTGCCATAATCAATCTTATGTTAATAAATATGATATTCTGGATGATTTAAAGCAGGGGGGTATCTTTGTTCTTAACTGTAAGTGGACAGATGAAGAACTGGATCAGTATCTACCAGCTAGATATAAAAAGATAATTGCTGAAAAGGATGTTCAATTTTATACAATTGATGCAATTAAAATAGCAGAGGATATTGGTCTTGGCAATCGAATTAATATGATTATGCAAGGAGCCTTTTTTAAACTGATAAATATTCTGCCAGAGGAGGAGTTTGTTGACGAGCTTAAGAAAGCGGTTGAATATTCCTATAATAAAAAAGGAGAAAAAGTTGTTGGAATGAATCAAGAGGCTATTGTAAAGGGAGTCCAAATGATTCATAAGGTTTCTATTCCAACTAGTTGGAAAGATGTTGTAGACTGTGAAAAGGAATATTTAAAGGATAATGTTTGTGAATCCGAATTTGTTGAGAATATCATGCGCCCAATGCAGGAGCAAAAAGGAAATAAATTACCAGTTAGTGCGTTTAAAGGAAGAGAAGATGGAACATTTCCGTCCGGAACCACTGCTTACGAAAAGAGAGGAATTGCAGTTAATGTACCGGAATGGATCGAGGAAAACTGTATCCAATGTAATCAATGTTCCTATATATGTCCACATGCTGTTATTCGACCATTTCTGTTAACAGACGAAGAAGTACAAAAGGCTCCAAAATCCTTTGAAACAATCAAGGCATCAGGAAAGAATCTGGAAGGATTACAATTTAGAATTCAAATTAGTCCTATGGATTGTACCGGTTGTGGAAACTGTGCTGATATCTGCCCAGCCAAGGAGAAGGCGTTAGTAATGAATCCAATAGCGACACAGCTAGCAGATCAAGTTGAGAATTGGAAATTTGCATCTTGTGAGGTTGGATATAAGAGCGATCTGGCACTAACACAAACGTATAAAGATAGCCAATTTAGAGAACCTTTGATTGAATTCTCAGGTGCATGTGCTGGTTGTGGAGAGACTCCGTATATAAAACTAATAACACAGTTGTTTGGGGAAAGAATGATGATAGCCAATGCAACTGG
>JAEZUR010000172.1 GCA_023420935.1 Bacillota bacterium
CGATTGGAGCATCCGTTACAGCCACATCACCGTGAGGTGCCCTGTGCATTATATCGAATTAAAATATCCGATGCGGAACATGCGAGACTTCTTGAATTTCTAAATCATTTTGAAAAATATTCTACACAATATAGCTATTCTTGGTTTGGTCTTATACTGTGTCGCCTACATATTGCACATAAGGCTCGGAAACGATATTTTTGTACTCAATTTGTGGCCGAAGCGCTGGCTGCTTCTGGCGTGGCTAAAATATGGAAATCGTCTTCGTTGTTTCTAGCCGATGATTTTGTGCAGATTGAGAACGCAGATTTGCAATTTCAAGGAACACTTGGAGGATTAGAAAATTGGGTTAAGGGGTCTCGTACCTACCATATAACGTCATTGAGAATGAATTATTGAACTATTCCAGTTGTGCTCGAGTAAGTTCCAGATTGCATAAGTAAATTCCCTACTCTCGAATTTACTCCTGCACAACCCCTATTAGTAACGCTATAATTCTTTAATTTCCATTCCTATGATATATTAGTTGTACAACGCCAGAAGAGAACGTTCTGGTATTAACCATTTTTAAATTCAGTCTCTGTTTAATGTCAATAAATAGCGGTTTTCCTTCTCCCAAAATTACAGGGTGAATGGATAATCTAAATTCATCAATAAGTCCTAAATTAATAAATGTTGTAATGAGACTTGCTCCTCCATATAGCCAAATGTCTTTGCCAGGCTTATTCTTCAACTTATTTACTTCTTCAAGAATATTATCCTTTATAAATGTTGCTTGATTATTAGTATCTATATGTGTCCTGGAAAATACATATTTCTTTTTACTATGAACCAATCTCCATATTTCTTTTTCATCATCAGAATCCTTATCATGGGGAATATATTGTCCCCATAAATCGTAACTTTTTCTACCATATAAAATAGTGTCAATTTCATTTAAAAAATCAGTAAACCCCATATCAGGATCTATAATGCACCAATCAACTTCTCCATTTTTCCCTTCAATAAAGCCATCTAAAGTAGTTGCTAAATCTAAAACAATTTTTCTCTGATTTACGTTGTTTGGCATAACTCTTCCTCCTGTCTTTTTACTTCTGAAATCATTTATTATCTATAACTTAATCTTCTATTTAAATAAATTTTCATAATTCCTAATTCATCTGTTTTATATAGTTTTTACTTCTGACCTGATTCATTTGTGAAATGGAGTATATGACTAGTGCACCCCATATCAAACAAAAACTTATCATATCCACAGATGTGAAACTTTCCTGATATACAAAAACACCAAGTAGTAAACTAATTGTTGGTGAAATATATTGTGTGAATCCAAGAATTGACAAAGGAAGCCTTCTTGCACCACTTGCAAAAAGCAATAATGGAATCGCTGTAACTACACCTGCACCAATCAACATAAGATTTACTACGATACCTTCTGTTTGAAATGCACTCACTCCATTCAACTGTCTTGACGCTATGTAAATTAATGCAATTGGTGTTAGCATTGTAGTTTCCAACGTTAAACCCACTATAGAATTAGCTGTAATTGATTTCTTTACAGCACCGTATAATGCGAAAGAAATAGCCAGTCCTAAAGAAATCCAGGGAATTTTACCATACTGTATTGTTTTGATAATTACACCAATAGCTGCAACTAAAAGTGCCCCTCCTTGCAAGTAGCTAAGCTTTTCCTTAAAAATCATAACCCCTAATGCCACTGCTAATAATGGATTTATATAATATCCTAGGCTTGCATCTACAATCTTATCTGAGTTTACAGCCCAAATATATAGTCCCCAGTTAAATGCAATTAAGATTGATGCAATCAAGATGTAAAACCTTTGTTTCTTATTCTTAACTATACACTTCAATTCTTCCCATTGTTTGGTCACTCCAATAATTATAATTGTAAAGGTAAATGCCCACACTATTCTGTTTGCTAGTATTTCCATTGAAAATACACCATCTACCATCTTCCAATATAAGGGTAAAATCCCCCATAATGTATATGCAATAACTGCATATATAACACCAATGTTCTTTTCACTACGCATTTCCTTCCTCCTTCTTTTGTAACTAGTGTTTATCTTTTAAGTTATGTATAATACATTATTCCTATCCTTCCATAAATAATAACATGACTCTAACTAAATTGAAATCGAATTATCGAATTCAGGTAAATTGTGCCCATGCTGGTCACACCAAAACAAAGTCCCCATCTGTATAAATGATGGAGACTTTTCCAATTAACCTTCTGAAACTACAGTAAATCGTTCATTCATATGCTTTGACTTTTCTACTTCATCTAATACAGCAATTGCATAGTCAGGATAGCTTATATAGCTTTCTCCCTTGGAATTTGCCATGAGTTGTTCTCTACCTGATACATAGTTACCGGTTCTTTTTCCTTGTGGATCAAAGAAGGCCGATGGACTGATATATGTCCACTGCCTGCCTTTCCAGTTGCTCCAATAATGCCTATATTCATGATTCATTCCTCCTAAATTATATTTACTTATTGTATGCCTTTTCAATAGCCTGTTCAATAATCTCTTTACTTACAGCACCTGCTATACGCTCATCACCAATTATAAATGTTGGAACTGCTGTAATTTCAGCTTCTTCATAGGCATGTTTCAGTGCTTTTTGCTGCATTTTTTCATATTTTCTTGTTTCTAAAACTTTCCTAAATTCCATTTCATCAAGTCCTACTTCTGCTGCAAGTTTTGTTAATATATCAATCTTTCCAATATTTTGATCTTCTTGATAAAATGCTTTGTATACTCTATCGTTATACTCTTTCTCCTTACCGAATTCCTTAGCATAATGAAACCCCTGAAATGCTAAATCTGTATAAGGATGTGGTGAAACATCTGGTAATTTCATATTTACTCCCCAAGCCTTAGTTCTTGGAATAATGTAATTTTCCCATCCAGCTAATTTTGTTGGATCATTGGCTGGGTCTAATTGCTTGGAAGGTCTTGGACATATTTCATAGGGCATCCACTCCACCTCTACATCC
>JAEZUR010000189.1 GCA_023420935.1 Bacillota bacterium
GGTGGAGAAGATGTATTTGTACATTTCTCAGCAATCTCATCAAATGGTTTCAAAAGCCTTGATGAAGGACAGAAAGTTACTTTTGAAGTAGAACAAGATCCAAAAGACAGCAGAAAATTAAAAGCAGTAAATGTTTGCGTAGCATAAAACCATTCAGAAAACAAAGATTGTTTCGAAGTATGTATTATTTAGGTGTAAGAATTATCTCCATTTGAATATTTGTATCAATTTATAATCGAAAAGTTTTAGGGTAGCCCAAAAGGCTACCTTTTTTTGCGCGCAGGCAACACATGCCCCCCCATCCAGCGTCCCATAGATAGAACACTAAGTGTGAGATTTTTTAATAGAAATACAAAACCCAATGATATATAATAAAACATAAGAAAAATATCCCATAAGAATAACAAACTGAAACGTAATATTTATAACATAACCCACCACAAGGAGACCACATGAATTATAAAGCAGTTTTTTTTGACTTCGACTACACCTTAGGTGATTCTACCATTGGCATTGTAAAGTCTGCCAATTACGGGCTACAAAACCTAGGATACCAGGAGGCAGAAGTTGAAACTATAAAAAGAACCGTTGGATTAACCTTAAAGGATACCTTTAAGAAACTGACCAACAACACAGATGAGTGCAAAGCAGAACAATTCGTTTTATTGTTTAAGGAAAAGGCAGATCAGGTAATGACCGATTCAACAGAACTATTACCATATGCCCTAGAAACTCTAAAGAGTTTAAAAGCGAAGCAGATTCATACTGGAATCGTTACAACCAAACTACATTATAGAATTACACAGATATTAGAAAAGTTCCATGCCACTGAATTTGTAGAGTACATTGTTGGTGCAGAAGATGTTAAAGTTGAAAAACCTGATCCAGAAGGGCTTCTTTTTATAATAGAGAAAATGGGATTAAGGAAAGAAGAAGTGCTGTATGTTGGAGATAGCTTAGTGGATGCCAAGACAGCTCAAAATGCGGGAATTGCATTTGCAGGTGTGTTAACAGGTACTACAACGAAAGTTGAGTTTCAAGAATATCCTCATATGATAATAATGGACGATTTAAGTAAATTAGAAGATGTAATTTGATAAGGGGGAGTATGCATCTCAAAGTATTCTCGATCCTGTCTTTGAAAAGATATAGATAGGTAATATATCTTGACATGATAAAAAATTAAAAAAATAAAGGAGTTGTCTTTGACAACTCCTTTAAACCTGTGATATCACGCTTTCGCGTGAGCATTTGACGTTACGTCTTTCTGTAATTGAATATTAACATAGTCTTATGATTCTGTCAATATTAATATACGCAGGCCGTTCTAATTGTTTCCTGATACAAGCTCGTTTATTCTCTCTTCAGCCTGTTGCAGTGAAATCTTTAATAATTCTAGTTCTTGTTTGCAATTGTCATAGGCTGATTGTTTAGATGATAAAGAGTCATATGCAGTGGATAAGTCAGTTTGTAACTGAGTAATCTCGTTATCCTTTTGTATATTCAATTTATTGTATGTAGGAATCATTTGGAGCATATTATTGTCAATTTGATCTAAGATAATAGAAGATACTGTCCCTAATATTGAAATAACACGATTTTTACTAACCCATCTAAAGCTTTTGGTTTGAATGCCGGTATTACAAGAGAAACCATCTGCTGGTGTTGCATCGATAATTTCAGGGTAACCTTTGCCGTATTTTTTGGAACTGCAAGGAACGATTAGTATAGAATCTCGATTACCAGCTAGCACAACACAAGGATGAGTAAACGATGGCTCAAACCTATAATTTGTTGAACCTAAATCAACAAATAAAAGGGTTCCCCTATTATATCCGATTGTATTTTTTGAATTTCTGTTACGAATCCACCGATCATTATTATTAATCCAGTGAGCCATTTCGTAAACAGAAAAATCCTTTGTTAAATCGTTAAAATTTGTTAATGAACTAGCATATACAGCATAGATTATTGCATTATCTTTTCCACTGCTGCTTTTTGAGTTTATAATTTTTGTTAATGCATCTACTTGAAAGTTATTAATTGGTATCATACAAAATCTCCTTCGTGAATGATAAATAATAGCATATCTAGTTATCAATATTATAGCATGAGACAAACAGATGTTCTATAAAAATTTTATTAAATCCTCTCTTAGGATGAAATTAAAAATATTAATAACATTTTGAAATGGCTACAGAGTCAAGTATATGATATATTATAGATAAAGAATTGAAAGCAATGGATAGTGAGAATTAAGCCAAAGATAAAGATGTGTTTATAACTACACGATCCATTAGGAAAGATATAATGATGAAAGAAAAACTATAGTAAAGTCAGTAAATTATAGTAATATTTAAGGAGAGATAAAAGATGGTAAAAGTATTATTCGTCTGCCACGGCAATATCTGCCGATCCCCAATGGCAGAGTTTGTATTTCGAGATATGGTAAATCAAAAGGGATTAGGCGATCAGTTTCATATCGCTTCTGCAGCAACCAGCCAAGAAGAGTTAGGTAATCCAGTTCACCATGGAACTAGGAATAAATTAAGAGAATATGGTATTTTCACAGATGGGAAACGTGCAGTTCAACTGAGAAAAGCAGATTATGAAATGTATGATTATCTGTTAGGGATGGATCAAAGAAATATAACCAATATGAATCGTATTGTGGGACAAGATCCGGAAAAGAAAATAAGACGACTCTTGGATTACACCAAAGATGCCAGAGATATTGCAGATCCATGGTACACGGGAGATTTTGATCAAACCTATAGAGATGTTTATGAAGGCTGTGAAGCATTACTGGAATTTATTCTAGAGAAAAAAGATTGAATGGTGATGGGATAAAAGAAACACTTTAGTAAAGCTCAACCAGTAAAAATTAGAACAAATAGTTATCAGTTAAAACATGATTGAAAGGAAATAGGAGGAATAAAAATTAAATTTTTAAATTTTTATTCCTCTTTTTGTAACGAAATAGATTTTTCTTGCACATATGTTACAGGGAGGTGAAATAATGGATAAGCGGAATATGGAACAGGTGTATGAGGAGAATGCGAAAGCTGTATATAAGTATTTATTCTGCTTAACCCATAATTCTGATCTTTCGGAGGAGTTAACCCAAGAGACTTTTTATCAGGCTACGAAGGGAATTCATAGTTTTCGAGGTGATTGCAAAATATCAGTGTGGTTGTGTCAGATTGCCAAACGGCTTTGGTACAAAGAATTAGGGAAACAATCAGAAAAGACTGTATCACTAGATGATCTAACAAGCGAGATACCTTCCACTGTTAATGTAGAAGATAACTATCTAACGAATATGGATAAAGTGGAGCTGTTTAAGCAGCTACATAATCTAGATTCCATGACAAGAGAAGTTATGTATCTTAGATTAACAGGTGAACTGAGCTTTTTAGAAATTGGTGAAATCCTAGGGAAAACAGAAACGTGGGCAAGAGTAACATTTTATCGTGGAAAACAAAAATTAGGGAAAGGAAGAGAAGAATGAAAGAAGATTTAAATTGTGATATTGTAAAAGATTTATTACCAAATTATATTGAAAAACTAACTAGCGAAACAACGAATCAAAGTATTGAAAATCATTTGGCTAACTGTGAAAATTGCAGCGATGTATACAGTAAAATGCAAGGAGACTTAACAGTGGATTCAGTACCAGAGCTAAAGAATCTATCCAGATTTTTAAATAAGACAAAATTCATGTACGGTATGATGAGCTTGTTAGCTCTTGGTGGAATTGGAATACTTACCAGTCTTATTGTAGACTTAGCCATAAATCGAGGTTTAACTTGGTCATTGATTGTAACTGCAGGAATTATATATGGCTATTCGTTAGGATACTTTTTGATTATGGGAGAAAAAAGAAGATTTCTGAAAGCGCTTATCTTCATAAGTATATTTACATTCCCGTTACTTGGAATAATTCAAGCAGTAACAATAAGGCTCGCCACAAGCTATTATCATGTGTGGTTTTGGGATATGGGTATACCAATTACATTTATATGGTTAGTAATCATATGGCTAGTTGTTTTAATTCGTCGTGTAACGAAATGGAATACTTCATTATGCATAGCAATATTACTTGCGTTTAGTCTATTTGGCAATTACTACACAAATATCATTGTAGGCGCTAATGATAACTTTGCTGATTACATGAATAACTTTGTTGCCAATGGGCTGGGAACTGTAATCGCAGCAGTAGTTTTTTTAGTAATCGGTTTGATATTTGAGAGTAAAAAGAAAAGTTAGATTTTAAACCAGTCATAAGGAAGAAAAGGAAAGAGATCAACATGTCCTTTTGTGTGATATTATCAATTAATTAGTAAAATAATATTTGTTTTAGTAAAATTTTATTAAAAATCTCTTGTAATTACTAGTAAAATGTGTAAAATGAAAGGTGGATGATATGTGATTTAACTAGTTAATTGTGAAACTCAATATATTACAATATTTTTCTGTACAACACATACAATTCCGGAGCGGAAGTTAAGCGGAAGGAGCGTTGAAGCGGAGGAATTGTATGTGTTGTGCAGAAAAATACGGACAATGATATTGTTTCGCAATTACCTAGTTTAACGATAGGAAGGAGATTGTCATGGTAGGAATTAAAGATGTGGCAAAGGCAGCAGGAATATCAGTTTCGACGGTATCCAATGTCCTGAATGGAAAGAAAAATGTCAGTGAAGCAACGAGAGAAAGAGTTCTTAGCATTTGTAGAGAATTATCGTATTATCCCAACACGGCAGGGCGTGCTTTAAAATCTGGCAATACCAACACCATAATGTTTAATTTTAGTGATTTTGATCGAAGTTTCTATTTGAAGATTATTAAGGGTATTAGTGACTATGTGAATGACAACAATTATGATCTGATTATCTGTACCAATAAATCAGGTGAAAAGTATATGCGTAGTAACCTAAGCAGTGGTTGCATTATATTAGATAAGATGATGAAAGATGAGGTTCTTGTAAAAGTAGCCAATGAACATTATCCAATTGTTGTTCTGGATAGAGTGATAGATCATCCGTATATCAAAAGTGTCGTTGTAAATAATTATGATTTGATGAAAGAAATGGTTCAGGAGCTAGTGCGAAGGGGTTATCGAAAATACGGATTTATCGGGGGGCCTGAATACACTGCAGATAATAAGGAACGATATGAAGCGTTTAAAGATGCCCTGGATGATAACAAGATACCGTTCCAACAGAAGTTTTATTTTACTGGTGATTATAAAGAAAAAAGCGGATACAACGCGGCAAAAATAATGCTATTAAGTCAGGAATTGCCGGAAGTATTGGTATGTGCCAATGATAATATGGCCATCGGAGCCATGAAGGCATTTACGGATCACGGTTTAATGGTGCCAAGAGATATTGCGATTACAGGCTTTGATGATTGTGATCTTGCTGGTGCCATGGGGCTTACCACCGTTTCTATTCCTAATTATGAACGTGGTTTTATGGCTGCTAGATACCTGATTGAGAATATAAGAGGCGAATTAAACGTAGAACCGTTTAAGATTCCAGCTAAAGTAAAGTGGCGAAACAGTGTAGCGGATAAAAGGAGATAGTAAAGTAAATCAGTAAAACAAGTAAAATAATTTACCTATAACATAGCACAGTTAACAAGTATCACACGTTTTCTTGTGCTATTTTTATGCCTAAATATATAATTTGCCTAAAAATATTTATAAAAACATGGATTAATTGACAAATATGTCATGTGGAAGTAATATATAGGTGTAACGATTTACAAATAATATTTTCTAAAGGAGAAGTGTTTATGAGAATGAGAAAAGCAATCAGTGTTTTACTTACTGCGACTCTGATGACTGGGTTATTGCTAACGGGGTGTGGCAAAACATCAAATACCAATGCAGACAAAGAAACTACTGCTACTGCAGGAACAGAAACCAAAGAAGGCGGTGATAAAGTAGAAGCTGCTAAAAAAATCGTTGTGTTTCAGTCTAAGGTAGAAATAGTAGATAAATTAGAGGAATTAGGAAAGTTATATCAAGAAGAGACTGGAGTAGAGGTTGAAGTTTGGGGAACAACTGGGGACGACTACGCACAACAGTTAAAGATTAAATTAAGTAATAATCAAGGACCTACTGTATTTTCACTTGCACCAGGATCTGAATCCGATGATCTGTTATCTTATTTAACTGATTTAAGTGGTTTATCTTTTGTAAAAGATATTGCTGCCAACATGGCTGATACAAAAGACGGTAAAGTAGTAGGTATCCCATATACCGTAGAAGGTTTCGGTGTTGTTTATAATAAAAGTTTAATTGATCCTACAAAGATCACAACGACTGATGCATTTATTCAAATGTTAAAAGATCAAAAAGCAGCAGGTATTAATGGATTTAGTTTATCACAAGAAAGTTATTTCTTGATTGGACATATTCTTAATACACCATTTGCATTACAGCCAGATGCAAAAGCATTTGTGGATCAGGTAGTAAAAGGCGAAGTGAAACTTCAGGATGTGAAAGAATTCCAGGAATTTGCCAAGTTAATGGAAGCGGTAAGAGAGAATACCAACAACCCATTAGAAGTAAATTATGATAAAGAAACTGGAGATTTCGCATCAGGAAAAAGTGCTTCCATTCACCAAGGAAACTGGTCTTATGGAATGTTCAAAGATTACAATGTAGATTTTGATATGGGAATTATGCCATTACCAATTGCAGGAAATGATAAATTAGCAGTAAGTGTACCAGCATGTTGGTATGTGAACTCTCAAGCATCTGAGGCAGAACAACTTGCCGGAAAACAATTTATTGAGTGGGTTTATACTAGTGAAACA
>JAEZUR010000164.1 GCA_023420935.1 Bacillota bacterium
ACCAATAGCAGAAGTAATTCTTGGCGGCGAGATTCCGGGTGAAACACAGAGTTTATTGTTTTGTTTGCAATCTGCTCTTGGCGCAGGTGTTTTATTTTATGGATTTGGTTATTTAGTAGCACGAAAAAAATATAAGGAAGAATAGAAGCGGTTCAATTTTCTAAAATGGGATGGTATATGACAAAAGAAAGAAAAGAAGTGAGACATGGGAGACATCATCATATAAAATGCCACCAACATGGAAATAAAACATTAGTTATGGATCAGATCGCAGTACATTCTGGATTAGAGCCAATAAATTCAGGCATAAAAATGGTTACGGGAATTGGTTCCTTAGTAATCTGCATGGTGGCAGATTACTATCCTGTTTCCATATTGATTGCAATGGCCATGATTGGGTGCACGATATATCTTGGAAAAATTAACGTTCAAACATATCTGCGTATATTTGTAATTCCATTCACCTTTATCTTGATTAGTGGAATTGTACTGTTAGTTGAATTATCAAAAGTAAAACTAGGGTATCTTGATATCCCCCTGTTTGGGGGATACTGTTCCATCACGAAAACTTCCATTCATTCCACGGTATCTGTTAGTGTAAAGGCACTTTGCAGTGTTACCTGTTTATATATGATTAGTTTATCAACTCCATTATATGAAATTATAGGAGTTTTAAAGAGATGTAAGGTGCCGGAGATTATAATTGAACTAATGTATTTAATGTATCGTTTTATCTTTCTATTATTAGAGACATATCATAATATGAAAGTTTCAGCTCAGTCACGTCTGGGATATATCACGCTTAGGCGATCGTACCAATCCTTCTTTGGGATATGTACGAATTTGTTCGTGATCGCTTACAATAAGGCGTCTAAAAGTTTTGATGCTATGGAAGCAAGAGGATATGATGGAGCAATTACTTTTATAGAAAAGAAGAAACCAGTTTCAAAAAAGCATATTGTAATTGTGGGATTTTATTTTATTATGGTGTTTACAGTGTTGGCATTGAAGAAAGTATAACTGCATAATTGGGGCAGATGGGAGAATACATGAATCGAAGTATTTTAGAAATTAAGGATGGAACATTTTCGTACGACAAAGAGCGATATGCGATGCATCAAATTAATATTCAAATAAGAAAGGGAGAAAAAATTGCAATTATCGGAAGGAATGGCGCAGGAAAATCCACCTTTTTCTTATCACTAATGGGAGTACTACATCTGGATGGAGGACATATTTTCCTTCATGGAAGTAAGATAGAATACAAGAGAAAAGACTTACTAAAGCTTAGAAAAAGTGTAGGTATGGTATTTCAAGATCCAGATAATCAAATCATTGCATCTACTGTTCGGGTAGAAATCTCATTTGGATTATTTAATATAGGTCAGACACCAGAAGAAGTAAGCAAAAACGTGGATGCAATAATGGAAGAAATGAATATGACAGAATACGCCAATAGACCACCTCACTATTTAAGCGGCGGAGAAAAAAAGAGGGTAAGCATTGCGGATGTTGTAGTCATGAATCCAGAAATTATGTTATTTGATGAGCCTACTGCAAGTTTGGATTATAAAAATGTACAGACTTATAAGGAATACATGAATAAATTACAGGAAGAAAATATAACCCTTTTAGTATCGACTCATGATATGAATTTTGTGTGGGAATGGGCGGATAGAGTTCTTGTTTTCTCTGATGGTAAAATAATAGCAGATAATGTACCGGAAGTGATTTTTGCAGATGAAATGTTACTTCAAAAAGCATCAGTGGAGAAGCCTGTTTTATTTGAATTGAGTCAAGAACTAGCGAAAAATAGAAAAAAAGATATGTGCCAGTATCCTAAAAATATAAAGGAAATGAAAGTTTTGCTGGGAAAGGAATTAACAAGGGAATGAAAAAAGGAATTTTAGTTGTAAGTTTTGGAACAAGCCATCTAGATACAATGGAGAAATGTATTACAGCTGTTGAGCATAAAATTCAAGAAGCCTGTCCACAAGTAGAATGCTATAGAGCCTTTACCAGTGAAATTATTATGGGAATTCTAAAAGAGAGGAATCAGATTAAAATAAGCAATGTGGAAGAAGCGTTAGTTAAAATGCATCAGGATGGTATTACACATGTATATATACAGCCCACACATATTATTGATGGGATTGAAAACAATAAAGTGAAAAAGATAAAAGAGAACTTTAAGAATAAGTTTGAAGAAATTGTAATTGGCGAACCGTTACTATCGGCGCAGGAAGATTATGAGCAAGTAGTTAAAGTGATATGGGGTGAATTATCGAAGGAAGTAGAAGATGACCTATTAATTTTCATGGGACATGGATCCGAACATGAATCGAATTATGCTTATGAAAAATTAGAACAAGAATTTCATAGACAGGGTCATAATAATGTATTCGTTGCAACAGTTGAGGCAAAGCCAGACATTAATATGGTAATTGAAAGAATTAAGAAATTAAAAAGAAAACGAGTGATTGTAACACCGTTTATGCTAGTAGCAGGAGAACATGCAAAAAATGATATGGCAGGAAAAAAAGATTCTTATTATAGCAGACTAAGCGCCGAAGGGTATGATGTAACATGTATTATGAAAGGGCTTGGCGAATATGAAGTCATTCGAACTATTTTTTTAAAGCATTTAGTGACAGTGTTAAGTTAAATTAATATAGATTTTAAGATAGCGTTGCATGTAAAAAGATGATATGATATACATGTTTTAGATTAGGCATGAGACAAACATAGGAATATAATAGGATGTTGTAAAAGGGGAAAAGTATGAAAATAGACCGATTAATTGGCATTTTATCCGTCTTATTACAAAATGAAAAAGTAACTGCACCGTATTTGGCAGAAAAGTTTGAAGTATCAAGGCGCACCATTAACCGTGATATAGAAGACTTATGTAAAGCAGGAATACCTCTTATAACCTTACAAGGGATGGGTGGCGGTATCACCATAGCAGATGGGTATAAGATAGATAAAACGTTGGTAACCTCCAAGGAAATGCAGGCAATTCTTGCAGGGCTTCGAAGTTTAGACAGTGTATCTGGTAACAATAGCTATAAGCATCTGATGGAGAAGCTAGAAGGAAAAGCAAATTTTGAATTAGAAGACACTTGTTATGATGCCAGTGGACATATTTTAATTAATCTATCTTCTCATTACAAAAGCTCCTTGGCTCCTAAAATAGAACAAATTAAAAGAGCAATTGAGGATAAACGGTTACTTCGATTTGATTATTTTTACCCCAAAGGAGAAAGTAAACGTTGTATGGAACCGTATTTACTTGTGTTTGAATGGGCGAATTGGTATGTATGCGGATATTGTA
>JAEZUR010000039.1 GCA_023420935.1 Bacillota bacterium
GAATATGGATGACAAACATGAAGAAGTTCTAAAACAATATGATTTTAAAGTCTACAATACATACAGAGGAAGAGGAGCCTTAATTCTCGATACCAATCAGGGAATGAAATTATATAAAAATTTTGAAGGCAACCGTAATCGTCTCGCTTTTGAGAATCAGATTAAGGATTATTTGATAGAACAAGGGTATGATCAGGTAGATAGGAACATACCGAATAAAGCGGGAGAGTTCGTATCCCAAGATGCAGCGGGAAACGAGTACATTGTTAAAAACTGGTTTCTTGGAGAGGAATGTAATCTTAGAGACATGAATAACATAGCGGCGGCGTCCGAAAATCTAGGCAAACTTCATAATTTAATGCAAAAAGTTCCATATAGGCAGGAACTAACATGTTACGAAGCTCACAATTTACTTGAAACATTTGAAAAGCACAATCGAGAACTAAAAAGAGTACGGGGTTATATTAGAGACAAGAAGCAAAAAAATGAATTTGAGGTCTGCATTTTGAATTCGTTTGAAGAATTTTATCAACAGGCAGAGGAAGCTACGCATATGCTAAAGGAATCCACTTATCTCCAACTGGATCAAATTCATAAGCAGGAAAAGACTACCTGTCACGGTAACTATACTTATCATAATGTTATCTTCACCAAAAATGGCATAGCGACTACCAATTTTGATAAAGCGGAAATAGGAATTCAGGTGTTTGACCTGTACTTTTTCTTAAGAAAAGCCATGGAAAAAAATGATTGGAAACTTACCGTGGGAGATACTATTTTAAATGAATATAATAAACAACGTCCTATGAGTGACGAAGCATATAAATTATTATATGTTTCAGCTTTATATCCAGAAAAGTATTGGAAAATCACTAACTTCTATTATAATAATAAAAAATCGTGGATATCATTGCGTAATATTCAAAAACTAGTTGGAATAAGAGAACAAAGTGATCAAAAACGTCTATTTTTGAAAAAGTTAATGTAAGTGACAAGGAGGCTGCTAACACAGCCTCCTTACGATACAAGTTTAATACTTTCACTTTTCATTTAAAATTCAATCATGTATAATGGGAAGAAGAAGTTATGCCGAAGATAAATTGGAGTAGTTTAGTTAATAGATATTTAAAACACGGATAGGAGACAAGCATGAATTACAAAAGAATGCATAAACATTATAATATTGTGGGAATGCTACTCTTTCTGGCAATCATGGTAATGATAAGTGGATGTGAGAAAAAAGTATCAAATTCAAATGAAAATATAATTCCCAATGCAGCAAATGCGTCGGAGCAACCTAAGTATGATACAAGCTTTTTAGGCGTTGTAAAAGAGATTAATGACATATCAAAAACAATTACCATCTATAATGTAGACCAAAATATGGATGTTACATTATTTTATTCTGGAGGGACTGATATAAAAGATCAGTATGAGCAAGTCATTTCGATCAGTCAAATGGAATTAGGTGAAATGGTTGATGCATACTGTGTTAGCGATACGAGCAAATTAGTGAAAATGCAGATATCCAATAAAGCGTGGGAATATGAAAGTGTAAATAAAATACAGATAGATAGAAGTAATAAAGTGGTTCAAATTGTAGATCACAAGTATCAGTATAATGAGAACATTGTAGTTACCAACCAAGAGGGTTTAATCTCATTAATTGATCTAAATGATCGAGATGAACTTACAGTAAAAGGCGTTGGTGGAAAAATCTATTCCATTATGGTTACAAAAGGTCATGGATATATAAGACTAACCAACTATAAGGACTTTATTGGAGGCACAATCGAAGTTGGTTATGGCATTATCATTCCAGTTGTAGAAGATATGCTAATTGTAGCCAGAGAGGGTAGTTACAAAGTAACCATGGAAAATGGTGAATTAGTTGGTTCAAGAAATGTAACGGTCACCAGAGATAATGAGATCACTCTGGATATGGGTGATTTTAGAATTAAGAAAGAACATGTAGGTACTGTAAATTTCGTGGTTTCTCCAGAAGGAGCCGACCTATATATAAATGGTGCGATAGTTGATTACACACAGCCATTGGAATTAAATTATGGCGAACATGATGTTATTGTTCGTCTGGCAGGATACGAAGATTTTGTAGGAATTCTAACGGTAGCAGCTGCATATCAGACCATTAATATTAATCTAGCAGAAGCCACTGCGGAGGTTGTACAAGAGGATGGAACTACATCAGATGAGTCTCAGGCCAATGAGGACGAAAACGTTAATAATCAAGATGAAACAGTAGATTCAGACAATTCTCAAAATAATAACAATAATAATACCAATGGGACTGATATTACCAAAGATAATACCAATACCGATACACCTACGACCACAACAGGTACAACAAAAATAGATAATAGCCATACAATTTCAGTACAAGCTCCAGTAGGGGCAAAAGTATATTTAAATGGAACA
This sequence comes from Bacillota bacterium, assembly GCA_023420935.1. Lineage (GTDB taxonomy): Bacteria > Bacillota > Clostridia > Lachnospirales > Lachnospiraceae > Mobilisporobacter. The sequence goes on from JAEZUR010000039.1 coordinate 2,437, forward strand.
TTAAAAGGAACAGCACCAGTTAAATTTACAAAAGAGATTGGAACTCATGTTATTACATTTAGTATGGACGGATATGTAACCAAAAGTTATACCATTGAGGTAGTTGATGATGCTGAGAATGTAACCTTTACATTCCCAGATATGGCGTTAGTAGCAGAATAGGAGGATAGAAATGGATTATAAGAAAATGTATGAAGAATGGATTCAAAATCCATATTTTGATCAGGAAACCAAGGATGAACTTACTCAGATTGCAAAGGATGAGAAAGAGATTAAAGAACGTTTTTACACAGAATTAGAGTTTGGTACGGCTGGATTACGAGGTATTATTGGTGCGGGTACCAATCGAATGAATATCTATACTGTTAGAAAAGCGACTCAAGGCCTTGCCAATTATATTATTCACAATGGTATGTCTAGTAAAGGTGTAGCGATTGCTTATGATTCAAGACGTATGTCACCTGAATTTGCAGATGAAGCAGCTCTTTGTCTATGTGCAAATGGAATTCGTGCGTATGTATTTGAATCCCTAAGACCAACTCCTGAGTTATCGTATGCAGTGAGAGAATTAAAATGTATAGCGGGCATTAATATTACGGCCAGTCATAACCCTCCTGAATATAATGGTTATAAGGTATATTGGGAAGACGGTGCTCAGATTACACCACCACATGATGCTGGAATTATGGATCAAGTTAAGGCAGTTACAGACTATAATACGGTAAAAACTATAGACAAAGCAGAGGCAATTGAAAAAGGCCTCTATGCAACAATTGGCAAAGAGATAGATGATAAGTATATTGAAGAACTTAAGAAGCAAGTAATACACTGGGATAGCATTAAAGAAGCGCAGAAGGACATTACTATTATCTATACACCACTTCATGGAACAGGCAATATACCTGCAAGAAGAGTGTTACAAGAGATTGGTTTTGAGAATGTATATGTGGTGCCAGAACAAGAGCTACCAGATGGGGAATTCCCAACGGTTAGCTATCCTAATCCAGAAGCAGAAGAAGCATTTACTTTAGCACTAAAACTTGCTAAAGAAAAAAATGCCGACTTAGTCCTTGCAACTGATCCAGATGCTGATAGACTTGGAGTCTATGTAAAAGACAGTAAAACAGGTGACTATATTACACTAACAGGAAATATGTCAGGATGTCTTTTAGCAGATTATGAAATTGGACAGAGAAAGGCAATCCATGGTGATCTACCGAAAGAAGGAGCCTTAATAAAAACCATTGTTACCTCTAATATGGCTGATGCCATTGCGAAACATTATGAAGTTAGGTTAATCGAAGTATTAACTGGATTTAAATTTATCGGACAGCAAATACTTGGATTTGAGACATCTGGTAGTGGTGAATATTTATTTGGATTTGAAGAAAGTTATGGCTGCTTAATTGGAACCCACGCTAGAGATAAAGATGCGATTGTTGCTACTATGGCTTTATGTGAAGCTGCCGCTTACTATAAAACCAAGGGTATGACTTTATGGGATGCCATGTTGGCTATGTATGATAAGTATGGTTACTATAAAGATGATGTAACGGCAATTACTTTAAAAGGAATAGAAGGACTTGAAAAGATTCAGACGATTATGAATACACTTCGTGAGAATCCACCTACCGTAGTTGGAGATTATAGTGTCCTTTCTGCGAGAGATTACAAGTTGGATACAATTAAAGATTTAAACACGAATGAAGTAAGATCAACTGGCCTTCCAAGTTCTAATGTACTTTATTATGATATGAGTGATAACGCTTGGCTTTGTGTTAGACCTTCTGGTACAGAACCAAAAATCAAATTCTATTATGGCGTTGTAGGAACATCCTTAGAAGATTCAGAGAAGAAATCAAAAAAATTAGCTAAAAAGGTATTGGAATTAATTGATACAATGAAGTAACAGAATAGATAGACCCCATCTTATGAGATATGATGAAGGCAATATGTCAAGCGCGAGGCATTTGACAATGCAACAAGCTCATAAGACGGGGTCTTTTGGTTTAAAATACTTGATATTTACAATAAATGGGTTCATAATATAAAATATATTGTAATGAGGGAGGTAGTTAGTTATGAGGAGAAGAATAAGATTATTAATGATATGTGTTATGGTACTAGCCATGTTATTTACGGCATGTGCATCAAAGAAAGATTCCATGGGGGAAACAGATACCTCCACTGCAGAGGACTATGCTGCACCAGAAAATGCGGCAGCAGATGTAGATATGGATGCCAATACATCAGTAAATGGATCTGACTCGGAAGAGAATAAAAGTACAACATCAGATGCTAGTACTCGTATACCAGAAAATCCGAATCAGAAATTAATTAAAACATACGTATTAGATATGGAGACAGAGGAGTATGACAAGCTAATTAATGCAATTCAGAAGAGTATTATGGAACTAGGCGGGTATATTGAAAGTTCTGAAATGGATGGGAATGGACTCTATGGTACAAGACATCGATATGCACAGATTATAGCTAGAGTACCAAAAGATAAAGTAGATGGCTTCGTAAATAACATTAGTAAGTTGGGAAGCGTAGTTAATTCTAGTAATAATGCAAAAGATGTTACATTAGAATACACAGATGCCCAAAGTCATCAAAAGGCATTAAAGATCGAACAAGAACGCTTGCTTACACTGCTAGAAAAAGCAGTGAAATTAGAAGATATTATTACATTAGAAGAACGGTTGTCTAATGTTCGTTATGAGATAGAATCCTACGAATCACAGCTTCGAATGTACGATAATCAGGTGGATTATAGTACAGTGTCGCTTAATGTATCAGAAGTTAAAAGAATCGTAAAAGTTGATAATGAAACTGCTTTTGATAAAATGAAGGCAGGTTTATCTAATAATTTATACAATATTAAGAATGGATTCATTAATATAGCTATCTGGTTTGTGGTTAATCTACCATATTTAATTATTTGGGCAGTCATTATTCTGGTAGGTTTCTTACTGTCTAGACGTTGGTATCGAAACTATAAGAAAAAATATGAATCACCTAAAAACCAAGACAACAAAATAGTAGATGATAGTAAGGAAATTAAAAAATAATAGATTGATTGTTCATGATGTAGAACAACAAAGAAGGGTATAAAGCCATAAGAGTGAGAAACTTTTATGGCTTTTATTTAGCAATCGGGAGTATAAAGAAAATCCTAATTTCTAAAAATATTACAAAAGCTAATCAAAATGGAGTAGTATCATATAAAAAAAATGAAAAAGTATATAAATATAATCCTAAAGAAAATTTTCAGTTCTATGCTACTATAAGGGTACCAAGAAACAATAACAAACCGTGAGAAACGGTATATGGAGGAGAAGGAATGAAAATGAAAAAATGGGTAGCATTAGTTCTGGCGGTAGTAATGGTATTTGGGTTGACAGCATGTGGAAACAGTAAAAATGCTGGTGGATCAGATGCAAAAGCAACAGATGATGTAGCACAGACAACTGATGCAAAAGAAACAGACGATACGGTTGCAGGCGATACAAAAGCTTCCGGGAAAATTACCATTTGGGCATGGGATGAAGCATTTAACATTGTTGCAGCAAACCAAGCAAAAGAAATTTACGCAAAAGTAAATCCAGGTGTAGAAGTTGAAGTTGTAACTATGGCACAAGATGATATTGTTGCCAAATTAAATACTAGTTTAACATCCGGATCAACAGAGGGGTTACCAGATGTGGTATTAGTGGAAGATTATAAGATCCAAGGTTATTTAACCGCATATCCTGATGAATTCTATGATTTAACATCAATCGCAAGTCCAGAGGATTTTGCTACCTACAAAACAGGGGTTAATGTAGTGGATGGAAAATTATATGGTATTCCTTTTGATAGTGGTGTTGCAGCGACTTTCTATAGAACAGATTATATTGAACAAGCTGGTTACACCAAAGAAGATATGCAGAACTTAACTTGGGAGAAATACATAGAGATCGGTAAAGCGGTAAAAGAAAAAGTTGGCGTTGATATGTGTACTCTTGATCCAAGTGATATTGGTCAAATCCGTATGATGTTACAAAGTGCAGGTTCTTGGTATACTAAGGCAGATGGTTCTGTAGATATCGCTGATAATCAAGCGTTAAAAGATGCCATTAAAATATACAAAGATCTTGTGGAAGCAGGAATTACAAAGCAAACTGCAGATTGGGATCAGTTTGTAGGAGCATTTAATAGTGGAGAAGTTGCCTCCGTTGTAACAGGATGTTGGATTGCACCATCTATCAAAAATGCAAGTGATCAAAGTGGTAAATGGGCAGTAGCAGCATTCCCTAAAATGTCTGCAAATAGCGCATCAGTAAATGCATCTTCTATTGGAGGAGCTGGCTGGTATGTATTAAAAAATGTTGGAAATGCAGAAACCGCAGCAGATTTCTTAAAGAATACATTTGCGTCCAATGCTGATTTAATGAATCAATTAGCAGAAGATATTACTTTAGTTAGTACATTAAATGCTGCAGCAGATGGTTCTAATTACACCAAAGCGAATGAATTCTTCGGTGGACAACAGATTTTCTCTGATTTTGCAACTTGGACAGCTAATGTACCATCCGTTAATTATGGTTTAAGTACGTATGCAATCGAAGATATTATGACTGAGGCTGTACAGGCAATCGTAAGTAATGGAGCAGATGTTGATTCTACACTTGCAGATTTCCAAGTTCAGATTGAAGCAGCAGTAGCACAATAAACACAAACACTTATAGCCATTTGCTAAACTTATCCGAATAGTAAATGGCTATAGGTTTATCTGGAGGTAAACTATGGTTTCAAAATATAAAAATAAAGGAATTAATCCCAAATTGGATCGGAAAGCTTGGGCATTTGTTATTCCTAGTATCATTCTGATTATTGCATTTGTCTTTTACCCAATGATACAGGCTTTTTTAACGTCATTTCAAACAGGTATGGGTAATCAGTTAACATTTAAAGGACTTGATAATTATCAAAGATTATTAACAGATTCAACCTTTAAAAAAGCATTGGCGAATACCTTTATCTATCTGATTATTCAAGTTCCTATCATGATTTTTCTTGCATTGGTTATTTCTACAATGCTAAATGATAAGAAATTAAAATTTAGAGGGTTCTTTCGTACAGCAATCTTTTTACCATGTATTACTTCTCTTGTTGCATATTCTATTATTTTCAAGAGTTTATTTGCCAATGACGGATTAGTTAATGTGCTTTTGGTAAAACTACACCTTGTTTCCGAACCCGTCTTATGGTTAACTCATCCAGTATGGGCAAAGGTACTTATCATTCTAGCAATTACATGGAGATGGACTGGATACAATATGGTATTTTACCTTGCCGGGTTACAGAACATTGATGATGCAATTTATGAGGCAGCGGATATAGATGGTGCCAATCCTGTAAGCAAATTTTTTAGAATAACGCTTCCATTGCTTAAACCTATTATTCTATTTACAACAATTAATTCAACCATAGGTACCCTCCAGTTGTTTGACGAAACAGTAAACATAACCAACGGAGGGCCGGCCAATGCCACCGTTACCATATCACAATACATATACAACTTATTATTTAAATATACACCTAATTTTGGATATGCAGCAGCGGTATCCTATGTCATTGTAATATTAATTATAATTTTATCCTTTATCCAGTTGAAAGTAGGAGGCGATAAGAATGAATAAAAAAAGAAAAATTACCAATACCTTTAAATATATATTTTTAAGTATACTATCGTTCATCTCTATTTTTCCTTTCTTTTGGATGATAGTAGCAGCGACCAACCGCTCCATAGATGTGACAAAGGGTACGTTAATTCCAGGCACTTACTTTTTGGTAAACCTGAAAAACCTTATATCATCTGACTTAGATTATATGGGCGCATTTAAAAATTCTCTTATCATTGCTGTAGCAACTACCTTTTTAGCTATGTTGGTTTCCTCGGCAGCAGGATACGCGTTTGAAGTCTACAAGACAAAGACCAGAGAAAAGATCTTTAACTTTATACTGCTTTCCATGATGGTTCCGTTTGCAGCATTAATGGTACCTCTCTTTCGAGTGTTCAGTAAATTTAATAAGTTAGGTTTTTTGAAAATAGTGGGTATTAATAGCCCAGGTGCAGTTATTATTGTTGCAGTAGCAACTGCATTTTTAATATTCTTTTTCCGTCAAAATACAAAAACATTTCCGAAAGAACTCATTGAAGCTGCAAGAATTGATGGGTTGGGGGAGTTTCGTATATTTTTGAACATATACATACCTACTATGCGGTCAACCTACGCAGCAGCACTTGTAGTAACCTTTATGGCTAGTTGGAATAATTACTTATGGCCTTTAATAGCACTACAATCTCCAGAAAAAAGAACGTTACCTTTAGTAATTTCAGCTTTAGGGTCGTCTTATACGCCAGATTATGGTATGATAATGACATCGGTAGTAATTGCAACTCTGCCAACTGCATTTATTTTCTTCTTAATGCAGAAACAATTTGTTGCAGGTATGACAGGTTCGGTAAAAGGATAGATGGAAGTGTGCTTTGGCACACAGATAGGAGTTTCTATGAAAGATAAAACACCGTCACTTGAGTGGCTTAGTAATCCAGAAATATTTCGAGTGAATCGTTTGGATGCACATTCAGATCATTGGTTTTATGAATCAGAAGATGATTTAGAGTGCGGAAACATGTTATTAAAACAGAGTTTAAATGGCACGTGGAGATTTGCATATGCTAAGAATCCTGGTCTTCGATTAACGGATTTCTATAAAGAAGATTTTGATGATAGTGAATTTGATTATATTCAAGTTCCAGGGCATATCCAGATGCAAGGATATGATAAGAATCAATATATTAATACACTATATCCATGGGACGGTCAAGAGGAACTACGCCCACCTATGGTTTCTGAAAAATATAATCCAGTCGGTAGTTACATTACTTACTTTTCTTTGCAGCGTGAATTAGAGAATAAGCCGGTATTCCTTTCTTTTCAAGGGGTAGAAACTGCATTTTATGTGTGGGTAAATGGTGAATTTGTTGGCTACAGTGAGGATACCTTTACCCCTTCGGAGTTTGATATTACAGAGTTTTTAAAAGACGGAGAGAATAAAATAGCGGTAGAGGTTTATAAAAGAAGTAGTGCAAGTTGGATTGAAGATCAAGATTTCTGGCGTTTTTCAGGTATATTTAGAGAAGTATATCTATATGCAAAGCCAAGTACACACGTGGAAGACTTATTTATTAAAACGGAGTTAGACAGTACGTACACACAAGCAGATTTATCGGTACAAATCAAAATAGTAGGAAATATGGATACTACAGTAGAGGCTGTACTGCTGGGTCAGGTTGGGGAAAGAATAGAGCTAGGATCCTATGACAGTAAGGACTTTTTATCAATTGGGAAAGCCATTGAACAAATTAAGTTATGGAGTGCAGAAGATCCATATCTATATACATTAAAACTCTCAATTTATAATAAAGATCACCAAATGATCGAAGTTGTCCCATACAAGGTAGGATTTCGCAAATTTGAGTTAAAAGACAAAATTATGTACTTAAATGGAAAACGTATTGTATTTAAGGGTGTGAATCGACATGAATTTAGCTGCACCAAGGGTCGTGCCATAACAGAAGAAGAAATGATATGGGATATTAAGTTTATGAAACAACATAATATTAATGCAGTAAGAACTTCGCATTACCCTAATCAAACCTTATGGTACCGTTTATGTGATGAATACGGTATCTATCTCATAGACGAAGCGAATCTAGAAAGTCATGGTTCTTGGCAGAAACTTGGTGCCTGTGAGCCTTCATGGAATGTGCCAGGAAGCTTGCCTGAATGGAAAGCGGTTGTGTTAGATAGAGCAGAATCTATGTTGGAGCGTGATAAAAATCACCCTTCTATTCTAATTTGGTCCTGTGGAAATGAGTCCTATGCAGGGGAAAATATTTTGGCCATGACAGAGTATTTCCATGAAAAGGATGATACTAGATTAGTGCATTATGAAGGTGTATTTTGGAATCGCGCATTTGATCAGATTAGCGATATGGAAAGCAGAATGTATGCTAAGCCAGCGGATATAGAAGAATATTTAAGCAATGCTCCTACTAAACCATATATTAGCTGTGAATACATGCACGCAATGGGTAATTCCCTTGGTGGTATGAAACACTATACCGATTTAGAAGAGAAATATCCTATGTATCAGGGAGGATTTATCTGGGATTATATTGATCAGGCAATTTTAGCAACTAATAAAAAGGGTGAAAAGGTATTTATGTATGGAGGCGATTTTGATGATCGATCTACGGATTACTGCTTCTGTACAGATGGTATTGTGTATTCAGACAGAACCCTATCTCCTAAAGTACAGGAAGTAAAGTATCTATATCAAAATGTGAAACTTATTCCAGCGGATAATGGGTTTACTATAAAAAATGAAAATCTATTTATCTCTACAATAAATTATGAATTTGTTTATTGTATTTTGAAAAATGGAGAAGTAATTGCTAAAAAATCATTGGAATGCATGGTAGAACCTGGAGAAGAAAAGTTTATTCCAGTTGAACCTATGATTCAATTGAGTAATGGTGAATACTGTTATCAAGTTTCTATGTGTTTAAAACAAGATACAATTTGGGCCGTAAAGGGTTATGAAGTAGCATTTGGTCAGACGGTGAAAGCATATAAGAATATAGAAAAGAATACAGCTTTAGGTACAAAAGCTTTACATGTGGTACATGGAGATGGAAATATAGGTGTTGGAGCTAAGGATTTTCACGCCATGTTCTCCCTATCTGAGGGTGGATTAGCTTCATTATGCTATAATGGAGTAGAGTATATTACCCGAACTCCAAAGACTACGTATTGGAGAGCAAGTACAGACAATGATAAAGGAACGAAACAAGAGCTGCGTTGCGGCATGTGGCAGATTGCCAGTATGCATCAAACACCAGTAGACTTTAAGTTACAAGAGGAATCCGACCGGGTTATCCTAACCTATCGACATGTTATCTATTCTGTGCCAAAACTAGAACAAACCGTGGAGTATACGGTGTATTCTAATGGAACAATACAGGTAAAAGCGGAGTTTGAAGGAGCTAAGAATCTTCCAGAGATTCCTGCATTTGGTATGAACTTTAAACTAAAAGAAGAGTACAACCAATTTAAATATTATGGTTTTGGACCAGAAGAGAATTATATTGACCGTAATTGTGGTGCACGTTTAGGTATTTTTGAGCAGAATGCAAAAGACAATATGTCTGGATATTTAATTCCACAAGAATGCGGCAATCGTACCAATGTACGTTGGTTAGAGATAGTGAATGATACGAACCAAGGACTTAAATTTAGCTATGATCAAGAATCATTTGAATGCAGTGTTTTACCATATAGTGCTTATGAGTTAGAAAATGCCATGCACAAGGAAGAACTACCAATGGTTCATTACACATGGGTTCGTATTTTGGCAAAACAGATGGGTGTTGGTGGAGATGACAGTTGGGGTGCTCCAGTACACACAGAATACTTAATATCATCTGATGAAAAGCTAACACTATCCTTTTTCATATCAAAAAAATAAACTATATTAATGCGAAGTCACTACCTTAATACTTACTATATGGATGATGCAAACTCTGTAGCGGAAGTTAAGCGAAGCGTTGGAGCGGAGGAATTTGCATCATTCATATAGTAAGTCGATAACGTAAAACTTCGCACTCAAGTAATATTCATTTTGGGGTGTATTATGAGCGACTACTGTAAGATTTTAATCATTGATGATGAATTTATTATGCGTCAGGGTATGAAACACTTGCTGGATTGGGAAAAAGAAGGGTTTCAAATCGTTGGGGAAGCAAGTAATGGACAAGAAGGTCTAGAGTTAATTGAACAACTGAGTCCACATATTATCCTTGCCGATATTGTTATGCCTGTTTTAAATGGCATGGAATTTTCTAAATTAGTTCAGAAAAAATATCCCCAGATTCAAATCATCATTCTAAGTAGTTATGATAATTTTGAATATGTAAAATCTACTCTACTTAATGGTGCTGTAGATTATATTTTAAAACCAACCTTAAATCCACAAGATCTACTAAAAGTATTAAAAAAGGCAGCATCTAGAATACCAGGAATGGTTTTATCAAGAGGGAATGAAATAAATTACGAGAAGCTGATGGAACGATATATACTTGGCTTTGACACTAGTTTGGACACAAGACTAATCGAGACTTATTTTAAAGACAGCTGTTTTCGTTTATTTGGGACTAATATCAGGCAGATATTTGGTGGTGATAAATCATACTTCAGTAAAGTGGAAACTCAGTTGAAAGATTTCTTTTTCGAGCATGAAACGAATTATCAAGTACTCTCGTTTATATTAAACAAAGAGTATTTGGTATACATTATTAATTATAAAGTGAGCAAAGAGAAACAACTTACGGAAGAGCTTCGTAAGTTAGTAAGTGATATTGCAAAATCACACAATAAAACACATTTTGCTCTAACAGAATCTATTTCAAGCCTTACTCAGATAAAAGAAATGTACGAAGAGGAATTCATCCTACTTGCTGAAAATTATTTCTATCAAAAAGACAACCCATTAGTTGGGAAAAAAGACTTAATCATGGGTGGATATTCATTAAAAAAATTTGACTTTTTATTATATTCTTCCTACTTAAGTAATAAGCAGTTTTTGGAAGCAATAACATTATTAAAGGAGTATATTGATGCGGCTGTAGAAGCAAAAACGGATCCGTATAAGCTGAAGAATCTAACGAAAAATTTAATCTATAATATGATTTTACCGCTAGAGCAAATGTATAGTAACATGGATGATCTAAGACAGGACTATTTTTATAAGATAGATGATACTTATTATGTGTCAGAATTTATAGAAGTATTTCATCGCTTTGTTGCAAGCTTACAAGAACTCTTAAGCCAGAAGCAAAATGTTCAAAATGATAGAATTCAAGAGATGTTAAGCTATATCATGGAACACTCGTCGGAGTCTTTGGATCTGATGGAGGTTGCGAAGGTATTCAACTTTAATTATTCCTATCTTTCCTCTTATTTTAATTCTCATATACAAGAGGGATTTAGCGAATATCTGAATAAAATAAGAGTGGACAAAGCCTGTGTATTATTGAAACAAACTCCACTTTCCATTGCGGAAATCAGTGAGCGTGTAGGATACTCTGACCAAAGTTATTTTTGTAGAGTTTTTAAAAAGTTAACTGGCTATACCCCTTCTTCGTATCGTAGGAGATATTATACCACAGGAGGAAGTCTGTGAAAGAAAAGTTTCATATCAATAGTCTATACGTAAAAATATTATCTGCCGTTGTCATAGGAATTCTCTGTGTTTCCGTTGCCATCAGTTTTATTGTCATTCATATTTCAAAAGAAATATTTATTACTACGTATGGAAAATCACAAGAAAAGGTATTTAAACAGATTGAAGAAAACTTAGATGATTTTCATAGTGATATTATACAGATTACCAATGCGATTGGCTCTAGTTGGGCATTTCGTCTCTATTTAAGTGACGAAAATCTAGCGCCAAAAACTTCTTTTCGAACCATATATCAGATGAAGAAGCATTTAGAAAATGCGATTCCATCAGATGTTCAAAATATAAGTGTGATGGTAGTAGGTACCAAAGGGACATCTTATCTGAATCGAGATGAAATCTTAGCCACGTCTGTTCAGGCTATCTTACATAGTGAGATAACGAAGAAGGCAGTGGAGGGTGCAGGCAGTGTACAATATCAATATGCAGAACATGGTTTTACTTCCTCCACCAAGTCAGAGCCAGTCATCATCGTGACAAAGGGATTGTTCTCTTTGGAGACTGGAAAACTATACGGGATTGTTTATATTACGCTAAAAGAAAGTGATTTTGAGGATTTTTATGATTACTTTACTTCAGAAACCAATGATATCGTATTACTAAGTGATGAGAAGCAGGTGATTACCTCCAATCAAAAAGTATGGGTAGGAAAAGAAGAGAGTACCCTGTATTCTTACACCAGAGACTTAATTAGCAAAAACAAAATCCGCATGGTTGCCGAGTATCGGGATAAGATGTGTACCATTCTATCCATAGATTTACCGTATTATGGTGGGAAACTGTGTGCGGTAATCGATAATAGTCAAGCCTTACAAGAAATGTATAATGTACCATTGTTATTTGGTATTTGTTCCATGATATCCCTCGTTGTTTTGATCGTAATCTTTATTATTATACAGAAATCCATGAAACCATTATCTACCCTAACGAAGAAGATGTCGAAAGTAAGAAATGGTAAGTTCGATCAGTTTATGATGGTAGAAGGCGCTGAGGAAGTGCGACAATTATCTATGACATTTAACTATATGTTAGATGATTTAAATAGTTATGTTAATCAACTTATGGAAGTCCAGAAGGAAAAGAGATTAGCTGAAATTCATGCCTTACAGATGCAAATTAACCCCCACTATGTTTTTAATACTCTGGCAAGTATTAAGTGGTTAATCTGGCAGGGAGATGCAGAAAAGTCCGTGAAAACAATTGATTCTTTTATCTCGTTACTGCGTAATACGATAAGTAATACGGATGAGTTTATTACCATAAGTCAGGAGATTGAGAACCTTAAAAATTATGTATTAATCAATAATACCAGATATGGTGAAAGCATTTCAGTAGAATATTATGTTCAGATGGGTTGTGAACACTATTTACTACCCAAACTCATTCTACAACCATTTATTGAAAATGCATTTTTTCATGCGTTTCCATCACAACAGAAGGGGGATATCCAAGTCTTTATCCAGGAGGATGGTGATAATCTCCGATTTGCTATTCGAGATAACGGAATTGGTATGAATGAAGAACAGCTCAGTATGCAAAGGATGAAAGAAAAGTCTAAATCAGAACATTTTACGGGTATCGGAATTAACAATGTTGATGATCGAATTAAGCTGATTTATGGCGCTGAATATGGGATTCATATTGTCAGTCAAGTGAATGAAGGGACAACTGTCACCATAGTTTTACCAAAAAAGAAGGATACAGTAGAATGAATCGTTCCCTATATTCATAGAATGGAGTAATAGAATGATTAAGGAGTGAGCAGTTTCGTCATGAAAAAGCGAATTCCCCTTACCCTTTTTATCGCTTTTAGTTTCATTACTATATTCTTAGGAGGCTGCAAGTCAGAAGAAAAGGAAGTAAAAAAACTAAAAGATCTTGACTTTACCGTAGTGGAAGATGCAGATTTACCGGAAGAATTAAAAACGCTGATTGAAGAAAAAAAACAAGAAGCATTTAAAATGACTTATTCAGATAAAGAAAACTTATATATCGTAGTTGGTTATGGTGAAAAACAGACCGGAGGATTTAGTATAACAGTGGATGAATTGTACTTAACGGATAATGCTATTTATATTAATACCAACTTAACTGGACCATCCAAAGAGGATAAGGTAACTCAGGCACTAACCTACCCGTATGTGGTTGTTAAGACAGAATTTATAGATAAAAGTGTAGTATTTGAATAGAGTTAGTAGTGAAAGAAAGAGAGCCAAACAGTATATTTTATCACTGTTTGGCTTTTTTATTACGATAAAAAAAGACATATGCTTACATATATTGGGGAAGTTTCCTAAATTTCATCATTTACTATCATAGGGGGTATCGGTTACACTATACACGTGATACTTGATAACCACTTCTGAACAAGCAAAATTGTATTTCGCGAATTCAGATCAGTGAAAGGAAAGGTATGTATATGAAAAAATATATTACCACATCGTTACTTATCATATCAATGTTTGCAGGATTAATGAGCAATGTAGGCCTACCTAGTAGTGAGACTCATGCTAAGGCAGCCGTAGTTAAAGTTATAAACCTGAGTAAACCATCCGTTTCCATTGCGAAAAAATCTAGCAACATCAATGAAATTTGCATTAATAAAGTGCAAGGTGCAACTGAATACAAGATTTACCGTGCAAATTCTAAAAATGGAACATATAAATGCATTGGTACTACAACAGATGACGTATTCAAAGATGCTGTAAAAGGCAATAAAACTTGCTATTATAAAGTAAAAGCTTGTAAGAATGGAAAGGCCTTAAGCCCATATTCTAAAGTAGTGAAAGCGCCAAGCAAAAAAACTACTAAGACAAGTACTGCACCAAAAACAAAAACTAGCACTCCTACAACAGCTCCTAGTACAAAGCCACAGGCAAGTACTAAGCCTACAACTGACAGTCAGACAAATGCAGGTTATGCTAGTGAAGTATTAAAATTAGTAAATCAAGAGAGAGCAAAAGCAGGTTTAGGAGCATTGACAACCAATGCGACATTACAGAAAGCTGCTAATAAACGTGCGCAGGAAATAGTTTCTTCTTTCTCACATACAAGACCAGACGGTAGAAGCTTCTCCACTGTTTTAGGGGAGTATGGTATCAGCTACCGTGCATCAGGAGAAAATATTGCATGGGGACAGAAAACACCAAGTGAGGTTATGAATGGATGGATGAATTCATCTGGTCATAGAGCCAATATTTTAGGTAGCCAATTTGGTAAAGTAGGTATTGGTGTATATAAAGGAAATGATGGAAGAATTTATTGGACTCAGGTATTTACAAATTAATTTGTAAGAATAAGAGATAGTAAAGATAAGTAATATAGACATAAAAATTGATATGATAACGATAAGAAAGCTCTACGCTAGTCTAGCGTAGAGTTTTCTTGTTGTATGTTATTCTTCTTCTTTTACTATAAAGATAGGTCTTCCTTTGGTCTCTAGATAAACACGTGCAAGATAATGACCAAGGATACCAATACAGAACATTTGAACACCGCCAATTAGACTTATGATACATACGAGAGATGGCCAGCCTGAGGTAGCATCACCCCATATGCTTGTTCTCACAATAATAAATATAATTAAAAATAATGCAACGAAACAAAATAAGAGTCCCAGTACTGAGGCTAGTGCTAATGGAGCGGTAGAGAATGCAATTATTCCATCAATAGAGTATAAAAATAACTTCCAGAAAGACCATTTGGTTTCTCCCGCTACACGTTCCACGTTAACATATTCCAACCATTTCGTTTTGAATCCAACCCAACCGCATATTCCTTTCGTGAAACGATTATACTCCGACATGGAAAGAATTGAATCTACCATTTGGCGTGTCATGAGACGGTAATCTCTGGCACCATCTACAAATTCGGTTTTCGACAGTCGATTGATTAAGCGATAGAAACATTTCGCGAAAAAAGATCTTAGTGGGGGCTCCCCTTTTCTTGTAATCCTTCTGGTTGCCACACTATCATACCCATCTTGTTTAATAGAATTGTACATTTCTAAAAGAAGTTCAGGTGGATCCTGAAGATCCACATCCATAAGGACTACATAGTCTCCAGTGGATTTTTTTAGTCCGGCATAGATTGCTGCTTCTTTTCCAAAGTTTCGAGAGAAGGAGGTGTAGTGGACTCTGATGTCCCCCTGTCTTAAATTTTTTATGATATCAATGGTTTTATCTGCAGAGCCATCATTTATAAAAATAAACTCGAATTCAAGTTGTTTTAGTCTTTGGGCTATTTTAATTATTTCATTATAAAATATTGGTATGGAATCTTGTTCATTATAACAAGGTACAACAACTGATAATTTTTCCATTGCTTACATCGAACCTTCCTGTATCTCTCCTAAAGTTTTTCTTTATTATTGGCAAATTTGTAAAATATTATAATTCCAATAAAAACCACTAAACTTATAAATGAAATAACCAAGCCAACTTTCAGATATGGGGTGGTATAAACCAATGAAATGGTATGATCACCCTTATCAAGAGCAAGAGCCATATACATTACATTAGCTTTATAAATGTTAGCTTTTTCTCCGTCCACATAAGCATTCCATCCTTTACTGTATGGAATAGATAAGACCAAGACTCCATTTTTATCAAGAGAAATGGAACCTTGTATTGTATTTTTGGCTATCTTAATATTTTGTAGGGTAGATTGCATGAGTGCTTGCACGTGCTTTTCATAATAGTTCATATCTAAACTATAAACGTCAAAGCTTTCATATCGATAGTTTTCCTTGGCTGGAAATGTAATGGTTATCTTTGTTTTAGCTTGATCACTGTAACCAGTATTAATTAAATAATCATCCTTACCAAAATAGGTGTTATGATAAATACTTCTTACATTGACATATTTCTTCGCCTCCTTTTCACCAATGGCTTTAAAAGAGGTCATGGTGGCGGCCTTCTTTACAAAAGAAAACTGTCCGAGCCGTAAATAGGTTTCTGAGTTAGGTTCTGACTGAAATGAAAGGTAAATGGAACCACCTTTTCTTTTTACTTTTATATACTTTTTACCAATACGAACTTTTTTATCAGTGGCTATGGTAACATCTAATTTTTTTAAACCAGCACTCATATCTTGGCTAGTTTTTTTAACATTGGAGATGTTCTCGTCTAAGATGACAGTGGACATCATAGCATTCTGCTTTTCTAGCGAACTTAATTGGTCATACTCCTCTTTTGGCAGATAAGTATGGTAGGTATACCCAAGGGGTAACGCATTTACATTTTCATAAAGATAATAATGTTTAAACCCATCGGTTTTCTCTTTGATGAATTGATAACCATAGGGGACAGCTGACTTTTTCGTGGTAATAAAGTATTTTACACTAGCCAGAGCATCTAATATGGTTCTAGTATCAAAACTGTCAAACCGATAAGAATTCTTCTGGTCTAAAAGTTCTAGTTCCTTAAAATAGTTTGTAATGTTTCCATCTAACATACTAAAATACCCTGATACATCATTAAAGCCAACGATTAAGGCTTCATTTCGAATGATATCACCATAGGTTTCAATTCGATAAAAGGAGGAATCATCAATTTCTTTCACTAATGAGAGAGCGCCTTTATCTGTCATAGTATCAATTTGTGATTTGGTTAAAAACTCATCAACATAGTCTGTGAAATTAGGAGAGTAAGAAGTATACCCGTGGCGTCCTAAGCTCAGCAAAATAATAGCACATAATACCGATTCCTGTAATATTCTTCTTTGCTTAAACCAATCTATCTGTAGAATTAGAATCAGGATACTTGTGACCATAAAGAAGAAGAATTCAAGTTTAACTTGTTTCTTTGCTGGAACAAGGAAGGAGAGAATAGCATAACCAATTATACCCACGATAATTAGTATGATCTCAGCTCTCTCAAGCTGGAACAGATAATCATAGGTCATAATAAATATGATAGCTACTAGAAAGCTAATAAAAAAGCTCCATCTGTTTGTGATATAGGACAGACCATTCATAATATAACCAAAAGCTGGTACAAAAAGAGCAAAACAGGCTAAGATAAATGCAAGTCGCAAATGACGAAATTTTTTATTAATTAGCATAATAGTAAAACTAAATGCCGTAACGGAAGGAAAGGATAATGTTACCCAATAACCAGGAGTTGTTCCCGGGGCAAACACACTTTGCAGGAGTGCACCGTAATATTCTATATTATAATGGAGATACCCAATTAATAGGTGCTGATTGCTTGTTAGTCTATCACATTGTAGAAAAGAATAGATAACAGGTAGAAAGACAAAAGACGACATGGCAATACCCAAAAGGTAATAACCACCAACCAAAACCCCTGTTTTTAATAGACCTCCAATGATATTTTTATGATTTTTACGGTATACGGTAAAGTAACGAAACACAACATAGATAATACTAATAATGGTTAGAATATAGGCAAAATAAAAATTACTCAGTGTACTGATAAATGCCATTATGATAAGCAAATAAGGTTTTCTACGTCGGAGTACTTGCTCTAAGCCAATAAAAATTAAGGGTAGATAAATCATTGGATTAAGAAAATAAGGATGTCTTACGCCACCAAATAGTGAATACCCGCAGAAAACATACAATAAAGCTCCGAGTATCACACGAATACCGTTTCTTTTCCAATATCTCATAAAAATAATAAAACTAATTCCGATAAGATATAAACGAAGGAGAATGAGAGCTCCATACATATAGATAGAATTTTCAGGTGTACAAAAAATAGATAATAAGGCTAGCGGATCACCTAATACGTAATAGTGTAGTGTTGTAATAGTATCAAATCCCATACCAAGATTGGTATCAACCAATGGAAAGCCTTGGCCGGAAAAAAAACCTCTTAGAAGTTTTCCGTAATACTGTAGTATGGGATAGTGCTGGCTTATACCGTCTACATTCCATACAAGAGTTTTATCATTTGTAAGAAATGGAAGAAAAATAAAAGGCAATAAACATAGAAATACAAATGTATATAAAAAATATATATTACAAAGTAGAAGTAATCGTTTTTTCGCTGCAGGGGGTGTTTCTATTGTTTGATGCGCCGATGATTCCATTACTTGATTCACTTCCAATCTTTTGTATTAATAAATGAAATTTATTAATGTTTAGTATATATCAAGTAAATAAAACTATACATTAACATACACCATTGCCTACCAAGTATATGTTTATTTTCTAAGCATATCAGTGACTTGACAGAAGTTAACAGAAAAGACATAATAGTACATAAGATTCTTAGTAAGCAATAAGAATAGGGTTTGAAAAGAATATATACCGTATAAAAGAATAAAAAAGGGGAACGAAAAATGAAGAAAATTTATTGGGGAACTATATGGATTATTGTTTTGTGTTTGGGTTTATCAGGGTGTGCAAAAACCCAAGTAATAGACTCAAAAAGTGTGATTTATAAAGAGTATAACAAATCAAATAAAAAATCAAATAACAAATACACGATTGTTATTGATGCAGGACATCAAACTCACGGTAACTCCAAGCTAGAACCCATTGGTCCTGGTGCCAAACAGAAAAAGCCAAAGGTATCACAAGGAACCCAAGGAGTTAGTTCAAAAGTACCGGAATATAAGGTGAATTTGCAAGTGGCATTAAAGCTTCAAACAGTATTAGAAGACAAAGGTTATAAGGTGGTAATGGTACGTACAACCAATGATGTTGATATTAGTAATGCTGAAAGAGCGGCCATTGCCAATCAATGTGATGCGGATGCCTTTATTCGAATTCATTGCAATGGATCAGAGAACTCAAAAACCAATGGTGCCTTGACCATGTGTCAAACAAAGAAAAATCCTTATTGTGGAGAATTACATAGTAAATCAAGATTATTATCTGATTGTGTACTTAAAAGCTTATGTAAAACCACTGGTGCTAAGAATAAAGGGGTTACAGAGACGGATAGTATGAGCGGGATTAATTGGTGTCAAGTTCCTGTAACCATTGTTGAAATGGGATTTATGTCTAACCCGAAGGAAGATAAGAAATTAGTATCAGATCAGTATCAGGACAAGTTGGCCAAAGGAATCGCCGTAGGAATAGATAGTTACTTCCAAAAATAATGTAAGCGTTTAAAGCTAGCAGTAAATATAAATACCGTTACTGCTAGCTTTTTTATATTTTTTTGCCTTGTGTGGTCAGAATATATTCGGTTGATACGAATTAATACATATACCGATAAAATATATGGGAGGTGGTACATTGCAGGATCAAAAACTATTAAAGCTTTGTCAAGAGAGTCCAGAAATCGGACTGAACTACGTGGTAGAGACCTATACAGCATTAATTTACAGTATTGTGCACAAGAAATTATCTCTAATCGGTTCAAAAGAAGATATCAATGAATGTGTTAGTGATGTGTTTATGGTATTTTATCAACAATTAGATCGGATTAATCTAGATAAGGGTTCTATTAAGGCATATCTTGCTATGATAGCCAATAACAAAGGGGTTGATATGTATCGAAGGCTAAGTCAAATATACCGTCGAACGGTAGACTTAGAGGAGGGGGTTAACGAGTACCAGGATAGGACAATTAACTTAGAACAGATAATAATTCAAAAGGAAGAAAAGCAAGAGTTGTTAGGTCTGATTCATAAACTGGGTGAGCCAGATCGAGAAATCTTTATTCGAAAATATTATCTTGGACAGAAAACGAAAGAAATAGCGAAAGAACTACAGTTATTAGAAAATACGGTGGATAAGAAAATATCCAGAGGATTAAAAAAATTAAGGTTTATGTTAGGGGGTGCTCCATATGAAGAAACAAACGAATTACTTTCCAAGTGACGATGCTATGGAGGATGAGTTAAATAGATTCATGGATGAGCTGAGTCTGGAAGAGACACAGTTTGTTCTCTCGGATTATCACGTGGAGAACTTAGATGTAAATGCTGATTATTTAAATACCATAAAACAGAGTGTATCAATTAAGACAGGCCTTAATCTATCCGATACGATGGAAAAAAATACCTCCCAACCTCCGATAATTAAGTCGATGAAGAAAAAGGGAACTTGGAATCGGTGGATTGCAGTCATTGTCATCTTTTTAATCGGAGTTAGTGTTTGGCAAAACAGTGATTCAATTGTATATGCAGTAAATAATATGTTCAAGTTATTTCCAGGCGTAGGTATTGTGGAAGGTAATGAAGATATTTTGTACCAGCTAGATAAGCCAGTCAATATGGAATCAGAAAATGGTATATTAGAAATTATTAATGTGGTGGCAACCAAAACAGAGATTTCAGTAAATTTTAGCTATACGAAGAAAAACTATAATGAAGAGGAAGAATTAAAGAAAAAGCAAGAGGAATGGGAGAAGCTAGAACAGACCAATCAATTAGCCAAACCAAATATTTCACTAATGATTGGTAAAGAAGAATATCTGATGTCTTGTAATAGCATAGCAGGAGGTGGAGAAACAGATTTTATCTCAGCCTCGATTACGCTGGAGGAAGAAAAGATAAAACCAAATAGTGTATATGAGCTATCTTATCATGATTATAGTATAAACATTCCTTTTTCACTAAAGAAAGTGAATCAATTCAACTCGATAAATGACATAGGTCCTTCTGAGACCAAAAATAATATTAGTTTAACAGCAACAGCTAGGATAGAAAATAATCAATTAAAGGTAAATGTTTATCCAATTAACTACTCAAAATATGAACTAATCAGTTTTATCTCGGAATATAATATGAATTACTTTGGTAACAAAATAAGTCTACAAACAGAGAAAGGTGAAAAAGATTATACGTTACCAGACAGCTATGGAAGTGGCATGAATGCTACCTATTCCTTTGATGTTAGTGATGGTGCCAAGGATTACTTACTTCATATACCTGGTATTTTAGTGCAATCCAAAGAAGAAAAGGGCATAACACTGCCAATACCAGAAGAAAATCAAACCATTCAGGTAAATAAAGAAGTGGAATTTGAAGATGGCACCCTTATTATTACAAGTGTAAGAAAGGCTGGAAAGAATGAAACGGGTAATGGGTATGGAAGCTTAAATTTATATCTTAAATATAGTAGTAAAAATGAAAATCAGCAATTGGTTGGAGTTAATGTTACAAGAAATCGATCCGAAGGGTGGTCAGAAGAGCTCCTTGAGGATGGCAGGCTTCATGTAATAAACTACATGCTTGAAAAGGGAGATAAAGATAAAATTAAGTTTAAAGTGGTTCATCCAAGATATGTCTTTACAGATGAATATAATTTGAAATTGAATCCTTAATAGTATCTTCGATGATTATTTATAAAAACCAAGAAGCAACTTGTTCTACAAGTTGCTTCTTGGTTTTTATGGTTTAGAATCTTGAATATAAGCATTGTCCATCTTAATATATTATAAAATTTGAACTTCATATGCTGTTGTTTGTGGAGGAATACTCATGGTCATAAAAGAAGCATGCTCCACTCTTACCATCTGACCTGGACGTAGCTCGCATAAGCATATTCTGCCTCCACGACGGTTACGAATGACAGTGGAATCCGTAATGGTAAATCTTATTTGGCTAGATATGTCATTGGGATTACCAACATAGAGAAAGCTATTAACTAGATCAACATTTAGTACTCTACCAACCTTAACATAGGCACAGTCATCTTCCATCAAAGTGATACGAAAAGCTCTTGATTGAGGCGGCATACTCCTTGTCATAGCAGAGGATATTTCTGCATTTATGATCATGCCTTCTCTTAATTCTCTCATTGACATATCTTCACCACATTGGTTTTGAATTATGGTATCTTGGCTTACAACTAAAACAATTAGCTCCATTTGAGTTATGTTAAAGTCACCCATAACACCGTAGGATATGGTTACATATCCAGTTCTATTATCTATAAAGATATCTTCGATTAAGGCTTCTTGAATTTCAACTACATTATTATTCCACCATATATCATTTGTTTGATTATATGCTCCAATACGTTCCATTACACACCTATAAGTTTTTATTATATTGTATGATAAGAATGAAAAATGTTGAAAGTATTATGATTCACCATTTATTGCTACAAATTGTCTCTCTAAAGTAAATCTATTTGTTTCCCATTTTAAGATATTTTGTATAAACCCAAGAGAGTCCGCATGATATCTTCCTGATATTTTTTGATATGCTAATAATTCATAAATTCCATTCGAGTTAAAATCGACAGGATATAAACCACTTAAAGGATCTACAAATCCTTCGATTGGATTAGTAAGAGTACCCGTTGTGTTATAAATTTCGCCTAAATAATCAGTACCTTTATATGATAGATCTAGACGATATCTTTCCTTGTTTAATTCACTGAATACTTCTACCATATAATTATCTCTATAAGTTACTAAGTATTTGAATTGTTCATTGTAAACATTAAAGTCAAACAGTAATCTATAAATAGAATTTAGATAAGAGTAAATATAATAGTACATAATACCTCCACTACCTCCAGAGGCAATTCCAATTAAGATATCGTTCACACCATTCCCAGTAAAATCTCCCAAGAAAAGAGTGGGTTCATATCCCGCGTTGAATTGTAATGGAATACTTGTCGTTAATCCGGTAATACCATCTTGGATTACCAAAGTGATATTTTGAACAAATGGACTATCCAATGATTGATTACCCATTAAGAATATAGAATCAGGTATGTTATCTCCATTTACATCACCTCTTACGAAGGAGTATATATTGGATGGGAAATTAAACTGTTTTAAATCATGCATAGTTGCGCTTTCAATATATCTCATAGAATATATTTATGTTTTGTATATTATACGTACAGGAAGTTACCTTGTGACGTTATTGATCCACTTATAAGATTTATATCTCCATGTTGTAATTGGCAACTTAATTAATTCATCTGCCAACAATATAATATAAACGACAGGCACACTCCAATGAAAAACAAAAGCAGCCAATGCACCAAGTAAAATAGAACCGCCCCACATGGTTGAGACATCTAATAGGAGCCCGAATTTAGTATCTCCACCAGCTCGGAAAACACCAACAATCATAGTGGCATTATAAGCCTGTGCAATTACAAAGTATGTCATAACAAACATCATCATGGATAGGTATTTAGTAGCATCTTCTGATACACTCATATTAGCCATGGCAATTGGGCGTACTAGTAGTATAACAAATGCACCAACAATACTTACTAAGATGCTTAGTATAACAAACCGCTTTCCGTATTCTTTGGCAACCTCTTCTTTTTTCTCACCTATCGCTTTACCAATCATAATGGCAGCAGCGCTTGCTACACCAAAAGATACCACAGTAGCCAGTTGACGCGCAACTTGAGCAACGGAGTTAGCTGCAACCACGGAACTCCCTAAATGACCTAAAACCGCAGCATTCATAGAGACCCCAGTACCCCACATCAATTCATTTATCACAACAGGCATGGAGAATTTGGTAAAATCTTTCTTAATCATTGGATTTGTTGCTTTTAGGCAGGAAGGATGAAAATGAAAAACTTTATTTATTTTTCGATCATAAATTATAACGATTATTAACTCAAATACTCTAGCCACCAGTGTAGCAAGTCCAGCGCCAAAGGATCCCATGGCAGGAATGGATAGGAAGCCAAAAATAAAAATGGCATTCAATGCAATATTAACTAATAGCGAGCAAAAGTAAACAACAGTAGATACAAGAACTCGTTCCATACTACGCATGGTATTTAAATAAACCATGGTAATAGCAATGAAAATGTATGAGAAACTTACAATGCGAAGGTATTTTACACCTTCTATCATTACTTCAGGGTCATTGGTAAATACCATCATCAGATAGGATGGAAATAGTTGAACTGCAATGGTAAACAATGCTGCTACAGCAACGGACCACTTTAACGCGATGCCCATAACCTGCTCAATGGTTTTGATATCCCCCTTTCCCCAATATTGGGATGTTAGAACTGCTGCACCAGATGTTATGCCAAAATAGATTAGGGTCATAATAAATTGAATCTGCCCACCTAGCGATACTCCAGCTAAGGCTTTTTCTCCGACCTTACCCATCATAATAACATCGGCGGAGGAAACTCCCACATTAATTAAATTCTGAATTGCAATTGGTATCACCAATGAAAATACCATGTTATAAAACATTTTTTTATCTTTCATATACACCTCAATTTTATCTAAATGTTACCATATTTACCGTGTCTATTATAGAGAAATAAGATTTAAAAAGCAATGTAATATATTAGCATAACATACTCCATCAAACAAGTAAGAAATGACATTTCATTTTCGATAATATGTTCTATAATAAACCAAGTATATAGTAAGGGCTAAGAATTCAAGTCTTTCTAATAAATTAGTTATAAAAATTAGTTATAGAAAATAAGGGGGTATCCATATGACACCGATGAAGTGGTTTTATTCTTTTCTGAAGAAGTACCGAGGGCGCATGGCACTGGGATTATTGCTTGTAACCATTGTTGCAGCACTCTCCATAGTGAATCCATACATATCAGGAGCGATTGTTGACGATGTAATAAAGGGAGGTAAGCAGGAGCTACTTCCAACTTTAATCGTTGCTTTAATTGGAGTAACTGTAATAAAGAGTGTAATACGTTGGCTTTACTTGCTAATCTTTGAAACATCCTCTCAAGGGTTACTATACAAAATGAGAGATAAAGTATATAAAAAGTTATTACAAGAAGATTTCGCTTTTTATAATAAGAATCGTACTGGCGATTTAATGTCAAGGCAGACTGGCGATATGGATGCAATTCGCCATTTTGTTGCATTTGTAGTATATCAAACCTATGAAAATGTATTACTCTTTATTTTTGCCTTAATTATGATTTTTACTGTAAATGTAAAGTTAGCATTGTGTATGTTAATTGTGCTACCGTTCACTGCAGCTACTACTTATTTTCAATCCAAACAAGTGAAACCAGCATTCCATGGGATTCGAAAACAATTTTCAAGCTTAAATACCTTTGTGCAGGAAAATGTAAGTGGCAATCGCGTGGTGAAAGCATTCGCCAAAGAAGATTATGAACTTGAGAAATTTGACCAAGAGAATGATGATTATCGCAATGCAGAATTAACGGCAGCTAAAATTTGGATGCGTTATGTACCAATTTTTGAATTTTTATCTATGATATTAACTATTATCCTAATGCTTTTAGGAGGATATATGGTAATTCAGAAAGAAATGACCATGGGAAATCTAGTTACCATTAGTGGTTACTTATGGATGCTAACCAATCCCCTTCGTATGGCAGGATGGTTGGTAAATGATATTCAACGTTTTATCACTTCAGTAGAGAAGATATACACAACAATATGTGAGGAACCGCAGATTAGAAAACCAAAGAAACCCGTAGATCGTAAGCGTTTTGAGGGTAAGGTTGAGTTTCAGCACGTTTCTTATAAAGCAGATGATGAAGATATAATTAATGATGTTAGTTTTCAAGTACAAAAAGGACAGACCGTGGGGATAATCGGGGCGACTGGTTCTGGAAAATCCACCATTATGAATCTTTTATGCCGTTTCTATGATGTTACAGATGGTGAAGTCTTAGTAGATGGAGTCAATGTTAAGGATCTGGATCTATATGCCCTTCGTGATAACATTGGAATGGCTATGCAGGATGTGTTTTTATTCTCCGATACCATTGAGGGAAATATTGCATATGGCAAACCGAATTGTTCTTTTGAAGAAGTGGAATGGGCTGCAAAGATTGCAAATGCTGATGAATTTATTCGCAAAATGCCAGAAGGGTATGATACCATTGTTGGTGAGAGAGGAATGGGGCTATCTGGTGGTCAAAAGCAAAGAATCTCGTTAGCAAGAGCACTTCTAAAGGAACCTACCATTGTGATTTTAGATGATACTACTTCAGCGGTTGATATGGAAACAGAGACTCAGATTCAAAAAGAATTGAATCAAATTGGTGGAGAAAGAACACTCTTTATTATTGCGTATCGTATCTCTTCAATAAAAGATGCGGATTTGATTTTAGTAATGGATCATGGAAGTATTGTGGAACAAGGGACTCATCAGGAACTCCTTAATAAGAAAGGGTATTATTACACTGTATTTAGTCATCAATATGGAGAGTTCCAACAATTTACGAAGAAGGGAGGTTTGAAGTAATGGCAAGAAATAAATATGATGTGGACGAGAGCTTAGAAACGAAATTTGATTTTAACCAAGTGAAACGCTTAGGAAAATATCTGGCTCCATATAAAGCAAAATTATTTTTTGTAGTGATAATCATGCTTTCTGCTAGTGCGGCAACTATGTTGATTCCAATATATTTTATGACCATCATGGATGAATATATTCCGAGTAGCAATATGAGTGGTATTATAAAACTTAGTATTCTTACCTTACTCATAACCTTCTATAGTGCAGTGGCTTTAAGAATTAAGATTCGCATTACAACTACAATAGGGCAAAGCGTAATACATCAACTTAGAAAGGATTTGTTTGAACATCTTCAAAAACTTCCATTTTCTTATTATGATAGTCGCCCACATGGTAAGATACAGGTACGTGTTGTTAATTATGTCAATAACTTAAGTGACTTGTTATCCAATGGTATAATCAACACCATTACTGATCTTTGTAGTTTGTTTTTTATTATTATATTTATGTTAACAATACATATCAAGTTAACCTTATTATGCTTGTGCGGCCTTCCGATATTAAGTGCAATTGTCATACTGGTTAAGAAACGTCAAAGAGCAGCATGGCAAATGGCAAGCAATAAACAATCCAATTTGAATGCTTACATTGCAGAAAGCATGAATGGAATCCGTGTTACTCAATCCTTTGTACGTGAGAAAGAGAACCAGGGTATCTTCAATAGTCTAAGTAATAGTTATCGCACATCTTGGCTAAATGCAGTTAAGTATAATTTTATTATTGGTCCTACCGTGGATAATATATCAACAGTTACCACTGCATTTATCTATGTTCTCGGTATCCAGTGGATGATTCAAGGGATATCTGGTGTTACGGTTGGTGTAATGGTTGCTTTTACTGGGTATATAAGCAGATTCTGGGCTCCGATTACTACTCTTGCCGGGTTCTATAATTCGCTTTTAACTGCAATATCCTACCTGGAACGAATCTTTGAAACAATCGATGAACCGGTGCTTGTGAAAGATAAACCAGATGCTAGTATAATGCCTCCGATTGAAGGCAAGATAGAGTTTAAGGATGTATCATTCGGATATGAAGATGGTATTAAAGTGTTAGACAGCATTAATTTTATAGCAAAGAAAGGCGAATCTTTTGCTATTGTTGGACCTACTGGGGCTGGTAAGACCACCATTGTTAATCTGATCAGTCGTTTCTATAATTTAGATTCTGGAACTATTTATATTGACGGAGTTGATATCGAGTCTGTTACCATACATTCTCTACGAACACAAATGGGAGTAATGATGCAGGATAGTTTTATTTTCTCAGGAACGATTATGGATAATATTCGATATGGAAATAAAACGGCTACCGATGAAGAAGTAATTCAGGCTGCAAAGACAGTATGCGCCCACGATTTTATTATGGAGATGGAGGATGGGTACCAATCCCAAGTTAATGAAAGAGGAAGTCGTCTATCCGTTGGACAGCGTCAGCTGATTTCATTTGCAAGAGCCTTATTAGCGAATCCTAAAATATTGATACTAGATGAAGCTACATCTAGTATAGATACGGAGACAGAGATTGCCTTACAGACTGGATTAAATCGCTTATTAAAAGGTAGAACCTCCTTCATTATTGCTCATCGCTTATCTACCATTAGAAATTGTACCAAGATTCTTTATATAGATCAAGGTAAGATTATGGAGCAAGGTAGTCATGAAGAACTTATGGAGCTTAAAAAGGAATATTACAACCTCTATGCTTCTCAATATAGCTTTCTTCAAAAAGAACATGTGTCAATACAGTAAGAATGGATAAACATAATAATCACAAATTTTAGTAGGGAACATAATATAGAACAAGAAAGATACTGTTATCAGAGGTGCTGCATTTGGAGGTAGAAGATAAGAAGAAGATAAGCAGTAATGATTATGCAGATCTTTTGGTTGAAATGAATGCAATGGCTGAGTATGCAGAGTTTAGAGACGAAACTGTTAATGTTATCAATGAAAAGTTTGCTGTTATATACATTCCAGTAAGCCAAGTTCGTCAGAATCTAGTTAGAGCAAGTGGCTATTCTGTTATACCAAAGCTATTTGGTCTAGTTCAAACGTTGCATTTGGAAGATATGGGCGTCAGGAGAGTTCAGAACACGCAGTTTCTTGGACTCCGCGGACAGGGAGTGCTTCTTGGATTTATTGATACAGGAATTGATTATACCAACCCATTGTTTAAGAATGCAGATAATACCACTAGAATTCAGTCTATTTGGGATCAAACCATTGACAACCCAGATGCTCCGGAAGAGATATTCAGTTATGGCAGAGAATATCTTGCTGAGGAGATAAACCAGGCGCTTCAAAATGAGAATCCTTTATCTATCGTTCCTACAACAGATGAAAATGGACATGGAACTACACTAGCCGGGTTAGCAGGAGGTTCTAGCGATGAAGAAAATGACTTTATTGGGGTTGTACCTTTGTCAGAATTCGTTATTGTAAAGTTAAAGCCAGCGAAGCAAAACCTTAGGGATTATTTTGGAATTGCAGATGACGCCATTTGTTATCAAGAAAATGATATTTTAGCTGGTATTGCATATCTGACTCGATTTGCAAGAAAATTGGATAGACCAATTGCTATTTGTATTGGTCTTGGAACGAATCAAGGTTCTCACGACGGACGGGGCACCTTGAGTGATACACTTGCTGTGGAATCCAATCGAGTTGGAACTGCAGTTATTATAGCAGCAGGGAATGAGGGGAATCGAGGGCATCATTATTATGGTGAAATTGATAAAAGTATAGGTTTTGATGTGGTAGAACTAAGGATTGGAGAGAATGAAAATAATTTTTCCATGGAACTTTGGGGGAATTTACCTGGAACCTATTCCATTGATATTTTATCACCCAGCGGAGAATATATATCTAGAATTCCAGCTAGAATAGGAGAAAGCAGAGAGATTAATTTTATTTTTGAAGCTACTACTATTTATATATCATACTTAATTGTAGAGTCTCAGTCCGGAGATCAGCTTATCCTATTTCGATTTCGCAACCCAGCTCCAGGTATATGGCGCTTTAATGTGTATGGGGGAGAAATTACGTCAGGATTTCATATTTGGTTACCTATGCAAGGTTTTATAACAGAGAACACGGTATTCGTACGACCCAACCCAGATACAACCATAACAGAACCAGGCAATGCAGCACTAGCTCTTACTGCTACAGCGTATGATCATACAGGACAAAATATTTACAGGAATGCAAGCAGAGGGTATTCTAGAACCAACATAATAAAACCAGAACTTGCCGCGCCCGGGGTTGATGTATTTAGCCCAACCATAGAAAATACCTATGCCAAAAAGTCAGGGACTAGTATTTCAGCTGCATTAACCACTGGTGTAGCCGCCATGTTATTAGAATGGGGTATTGTAAAGGGAAATGACAGAACTATGGACACAATAGCCATAGAGAAATACTTGATTCGAGGTGTAAAAAGAAATCCGAACATTACCTATCCTAATAGAGAGTGGGGTTATGGTATTATCGACATTTATCGAACTTTTGAGAACCTAAGGGGTGAAACCATATAACAGATCTAGTATGTAAAGATGCAGACAAAAACAAGCAGAAAAGAGTGTGTGCTTGCATGCAGTGCTTTTCTGTTTGAGCCTTGTTATGCAAAAGTAAAACTATGATATACCACATTTTTGTCTTGTATACTTATTTTAAAAGTATTATAATTGCTGGAAGTACAATTATAATCAGTGGAAGGGATAATTTTATGTCCGAGTCTTTAATTACAAAACACGCAATTGCCAATGGCTTAAAAGAACTAACCAAAAAGAAAAGCTTTGAGAAAATAACAATTCTGGATATTACAAAAATATGTGGTTTGAATCGTCAAACCTTTTATTATCATTTTCAGGATAAATATGAATTGGTAGATTGGATTTATTATAATGAAGCAATTTCCCTTATTATTAATGATTTAACCTTTGAAAATTGGAATGAGAAAGTCCTGCAAATGCTAACAAAAATGAAAGAAGAGGACTATTTTTATGAAAATACACTAAGGGTTACCCAGGAAAATGGTTTCCGCGATTATCTATTTCGTATTGCTAGTGAATTATTCTGTGATATTATAGGAAAAATTGCAGAAAATGAGGAGGTAACTGAAGATCAGATTCATTTCATTGCAGAATTTTATGCTTTTGGTATTGTTGGAATCATTATTTCATGGGCTCAGCACGGTATGAAAGAAACACCTGAATATATTGCAAATCAGTTAAAGATGGTATCAGAGGGAACAAAGAAATTTGCTGTGGCAAGATATCTTCAGAAAACAACTACATAACATATTTATTTATCATTCAGCGAGAAACGTTTTTATAAACACCTCTTTCGCTCCTTGTGTATTATTTGCTTCACAAATAGACAATAGTGTGGAATAAAGTATTACCTGCTCTTTTTTAGAAAGTGCATTGGGATAAGCATTGGTTCCTAATTCAATTAGATTTCTTGCACACCGCTCAGGGGATCTTCCAATTCTTTTTAAACTGATATCAACAGCGGCAATAACAGCCACTTTTCTTAATTTACCTTCTAAAGTCATAGTTTCCTTCCTTTCTATCAGTTCTTATAATGATAGCTTCCTTAATAAAAGTTTACCGTTTCTTTGAACTTCTTCCTATAGACAAATAAGCACATCTGTCTAAAAATTGGACAGATGTTTTTTTATGACCTATTTTAAGACAGATAAAAAATTGTGTCTAATTACATTCTAAAAATGGAGTGATATACTAGCCACTGTAATTCGTGACATTAGAAAGGTCGCTGAGCGTGCTTTCTATCGTTTTGAAAACATACAAAATATGAGGAGTGAAGAATATTGAAGGAAAAGATATCAATCAGAAAGATTAAATGCATTATTGTTATAGTTGGTGTAATTATTATTCCGTTGTTGTATAGCTACTTGTACTTAGGAGCATTTTGGGATCCATACTCAAGGTTGGAATCATTACCCGTTGCTGTTGTAAACCAAGATCAAGGTGCTATCATACAAGATAAACAACGTAATCTTGGTGAAGAGATGTGTGATAGGTTGAAAGAAGATGGGTCACTAAAGTTTAGTTTTACGGATGAAGAAACTGCTAGAACTGGTACAGAGGGAAATGATTATTATGCTATGATTGTTATTCCTGAAGATTTTTCTGCAAATATTGCATCTGTTAGTACTTCAAACAAACATACTGCAACCATAACCTATTCACCCAATGAAAAGCGCAACTATCTAGCTAGTCAGATACTAAGCAGAGCAGTATTAGAGATAGAAGAATCAACAAGAGCAAGTGTAAACGAAGAAATAGCAAAAGAACTATCGAACAAACTTAGAGAAGTTCCAGAACAAATGACGGAATTACAGGACGGATTAGATCAGTTAGCTGACGGCTCTACAAAACTTAGTGATGGTGCAGATTCTCTTGCAGAAGGAACAAGTGAGTTCCAAGATAAATTTGCAGATTATGCATCGGGAATATCGGATATTCAAGATGGCGCGAATACTCTGTCAGATGGAATCACCAAACTAGATGATGGAATCAGTAAATTAGAAAATGGAGCAGATACATTAGTTGATTCTACAGCAGAAATAGATAAGCTAACAACAGGTGCAGCGTCATTAGCGAAGGGTGCTAAGACATTTAACACTAGTTTAACTCAGTATACTGCAGGAGTGGACAGTTTAATAACTTCAGTAAATGGAACCTCTGTGTTCTTAAAAAATTATGTAACGAATGTCAATCCAAGTATTATGAAAGATCCTGTATTTGCTGGATTTATTAGTAAACTATCAGATCCTACCAATGCAAAGAATATACAAACGCTTCAAACAGCTAATACACAGTTGAAGGCAGCATCCAAACAAATCGCTGATGGTGCAGAAACATTATCTTCTGGAACAACTAATTTACCAAAATTAAAGGCAGCTATTGCCAAGTTATCAAAAGGATTGGATACGGTAAAGACTGGCTCAAGTAAACTAGAAAAAGGTTCTGTAACATTAACAGATGGAATGACAAAGTTAGATGATGCAACTACAAAGTTAAGTGATGCAACCACCAAATTAGCAGATGGTGCAACATCATTAAGTGAAGGAGCGACTGATCTATCAGATGGTGTAAATGATGCAAAATCTGGAGTGAATACCGCAATAGCAGATGCTGATTCAGAACTTGAGGCATTGGACGGTATATCTGATTATGCGAAAGAACCTGTCAATGTAGAACAAAGCAATATTACAAGTGTACCAAATTATGGTACGGCATTTGCTCCTTATTTCCTATCTTTATCTTTATGGGTTGGAGCACTGATTATTTTCGTTGGTACATACCTTGACATTGATCATAAATTCAAGATACTTTCCAGAGATTCTGAACATAAAGTTGCAAGAAGCTTTATCTATTTACTGATAGGATTTGCACAAGCGATTGTGTTAGCAATTGTTCTAAAATTTGGATTAGGACTAAAGGTAGATAATATGTTCTGTTACTATGCATCCTGTTGCTTAGTATCTATGGTGTTTATGTCAATCGTTCAATTTTTAATGATTCATCTTAAGGATTTAGGAAAATTCCTAACAATTGCTTTGTTAATTTTCCAACTTACATCTTGTGGCGGTACATTTCCTATGGAAACTGTTCCAAAATTATTTAATGTATTATATCCATTTATGCCAATGACCTATTCAGTTGGATTATTTAAGCAAGCAATCAGTGGAATAAATCAAAGTGAATTAGTATTTAACATCGGTGTTCTATCTGCCATATTGGTTGTATTTATGAGCTTGACTATATTGTTTTCCATATTTAAAAATAAAAGCTCAGAGAGAAATGTGGAAATAGGAACCAATTAAAAAACCTTATATTGTAAAGAAAAGAGACTCGCAACTTATTATATTAAGTGAAAGGGTCTTTTTTCTTTCGTTTCTTAGTAATGTCGAATATTGTTGAATATGGGAAGCCAAAATGATATGATTTATAATAAAAATCAAAGGAGATGATGAAGTATGAAGAGCATAAGAAAAAAACTTGTAATGTTATTTGCTTCAATATGTACTGTTTGCTTACTAGCCGCTATGGGGATTAGCAGCTACATTTCGTATGGTTCCATGGAACAAAGTCAGAGAGAAAAGTATCATATTGAGGCAGAGAAGTATGTGGCTGATATTAATAGCTGGTACAATAAAAATTCTCAAATTGTTGATTCATTGCAGACTGCGTTAGAAAGCAATCCACAGTTAACCAGTGATCAAATTAAGAGCTTCTTAATTTCATCAAAAAACAAGTATACAGATTCATCAGATATATATATGGGGTTTACGAATAAAGAGTTTATCGATGGTTCTGGCTGGGTACCTGACCCTGGATATGACTGTACATCAAGATCTTGGTATAAAAGTGCAGTAGAAAATGATAAAACCGTTATCGGATCTCCGTATTTTGACATGGTAACGGACTCAATGGTAGTTTCAATTTCAGCACCGGTTAAACAGAACAATACATTAGTTGGTGTTGTTTCCATGGACGTAAGTTTAAAAGTGTTATTGGACTCACTGAATAAGTTAAGTCAGAATGATAAAGGTGTTTATCTATTTCTAGTTGATAGCCAAGATAATATTATTGTTCATCCTAACGAAGAATATCTTCCAAAAGAGGAAAGTTCTACAAATATAAAGGACATCTTGAATGGAGTATATGCAAAGCAAATAACGAATAATAATAATTCAAAAACGTTTAAAGATTATGATGGTAAGGGTAAATATATAGTGATGGAAAACATCGAATCTACTGCATGGAAGCTAGGTGTTGTTATACCCGAAAATGTGTTCAAGGATGTATTAGTTGAAATGCTTACAATTTCTATTGTTATCATAGTAATATCCATTGTATTGATCATATTATTTGCATTTTTGATTAGCAATTCCATATCGAAACCGATTATTACTTTAACAGAGATTATTAACCGTACCAAAGACTTTGAATTGGCTGAGAAGGAGAATGAGAAGTACCTTAGTATTCTTTCTGATAAGACAGAGATAGGTACCATTGCAATAGCGGTCAGCCAATTACGCCAAAATCTCTTTAAAATGGCAGTGAGTATTAAAACATCTTCTGCGGAAATTCAAAAACAGTCCGAAGAAGTTAAAGTATCTTTGGATGAGAATATTGAATCAATTAAAGGTGTTACGAATACCATTGAAGAAATTACCGTTGCAATTGATAGTGAGGCAAATGATTCACAAGAGGGAATTGAGAAATTATCTGTTTTATCGGAAGAGATAGCAAAAGCTGCAGATGCGGTTGATGGCCTAAATCAAATCTCAGAATCTACAGCAAAAGATAGCCTTATTGGTATTGAGCAAATCAATACGTTATCTGGAAAGATTACACAGAATGGAGCTGCGCAACAAAAGGTTGTAGAAAATATTAGTTCATTAACAGATAAATCAAGATCTATTGGTACGATAAGTGAAACTATAAGTGAGATAGCTGCACAAACTAATTTACTAGCTTTAAATGCTTCCATCGAAGCTGCACGAGCAGGAGAATTTGGAAAAGGTTTTGCTGTGGTTGCTGATGAGATTAGAAATCTTGCAGAACAGACTGAAAAGGCAACTAACGGTATTACGCTAATTATTAAAGAAATGCAAGAGCAAGTGGATGAGACTAAAAATAATATAGATCATGTACAGAAAACAACTTCAGAGTGTATTGATAGTATGGATGAAACCAATGAAGTATTTCAGACTATTAATAATAGAATCACTGATATGACTACTGGTGTGTCTACCTTAGCGAAAGCAATTAATGAAGTAAATAAGAATAAAAATATGGTTGTAAATACGTTTTCAGACATCTCTTCTGCATCGGAAGAAATCTCTGCTTCTTCTCAGGAAATACTTAATTCTGTAGACAATCAAAAGGAAAGCACCATTGTGATTGGTACACTTGTAGATTCACTGGAAGAAGTTGTTTATGAGATGGAACACATTGTGAATCAGTTACGTACAGAATAGTTTAATACAAAATTTAGTATAAAAAGGGGTAAAAAATCAATATCTTGTGGTGTTAGGAATAAACTTGACGAATTCCATCATAATTTACAAATTATAGATAAAGTTTTTGTGCATATTTAATTTTTGTCCTAGGACGTTTGTCCTAGGAATGTAAAATGATTCCATAAAAATTCACAAGAAAAAGAACAAAACTTGTGCACAATTATATACACAAATACAAAAAGATACACGAATTATCTGAAAATTCATTGACAACTTTTGTAAGCCATGGTATAATGGCCAAAGGTTATAAATCCAAATTTGTGTGCCTATCTGGCTGGCAGATGGGATTAAGATGAATGGAGGCAGATAATGATGCATCAGCAGACAGATGTTAATAAGGTACGAAGAGCCGTAATTAGTCATGTAGGCAGTAAAGTCAAAATTAGAGCCAATAAGGGAAGACATAAGATTGATATTGCAGAAGGTATTATATGTGAGACCTATCCAAGTATTTTTCTTGTAAAGATAACTAATGATTTAGAAGATTCCTATCAAACCATGTCATTTAGCTATACAGATGTTCTTACTAGGGATGTACAGCTAACATTATGTAACTAAGAATTAGAATAAAGTTTAAGATAATAAGTATGGCGCTTCTGCTAAGGAGCGCTTTTTTTGTGCAATCATAGCATATTCTTCTCTTTCTATGAATATGTATAGTAGTAAAGTTTGGAATAGAGGAGGAAGGTTTGTGGAGCTAATCAAAAAAAATATTCATATGAATAAATTAAAATGTAAGAGTAATGTGCAGCTTACGTTAGATGATTATTTTAATGTGCCAGATGTTAAGCCGGACATGGAGCGCATTATGAAAGAACAAGGCGAAATTATAATTCGTGAGATGAAACCAATGAACGGAAAACTTATGGTAAAGGGAGCCCTACGTTTTAATCTTCTTTATATTAGTGAAGAAAATGCTAGACCAGTACATAATATTTCAGGAGAATTGCCTTTTGACGAAATGGTAAACATGGACGAAGCCTGTGTACAAGACAATATCTCTGTAAAGTGGGAGCTGGATGATTTCAACGTCAGCATGATTAATTCCAGAAAAATTAGTGTAAAAGCTATCGTAAGTTTTGTCTTTACTGCAGAGGATATTTACGATGAAGAAACTGCCGTTTCTGTAGATGGGGATGAGGGAGTACAATACAAGAATAAAAAGCTTGATATAACTCAAATCGCAATGTGTAAAAAGGACATTTTCCGCATTAAAGATGATATTTCATTACCAAGTGGAAAACCTAATATTTACGAGATTTTATATTATGAAGTTGAACTCCGGGCGAACCAATTAAAATTACTGGATAACAGAATTAGTATAAAAGGCGAACTACTTGTATTTGCATTATATACGGGTGAAGAGGAAGAGAAGATTCAATACTATGAAACAGAGATTCCTTTTGATGGTATGATAGAGTGCAATGGTTGCAAGGAAGAAATGATATCTGATATTGGTGTTTGCATTCAAACGAAGGATGTTCAGATTAAACCGGATGACGATGGAGAAGAGAGAGTTTTAGATCTAGAAGTTGTCTTAGAACTTGATATTAAGGTTTATGAAGAAGAAGAACTTGAAATTCTAAGTGATATTTATTCGGTAGCAAAAGAATTAACTCCTATCTATCGTGATGCATATTATGAAAATCTTCTTATGAAGAATAATAGCAAAGTTAGGGTAAATGATAGAATATTATTAGAGCCTAGCAATCTAAAAATTCTTCAGATCTGCAATGTGACAGGTAATATTCGTATCGATGAAGAACGAATTGCACCAAATGGCATTGAAGTAGAAGGCATTATAGAAGCCCAGATTCTTTATATAACGGATGATGATAGCAAACCTCTTGGTGCAACCAAAGGAGTGGTACCATTTTCACATCTGATTGAAATAAAGGAAATGAAAGATAATAGTAACTATAATATTAAAGCAAGTCTTGATCAAATTAGCGTTATGATGTTGGATGGCGAAGAAATTGAGGTAAAAGCTGGAATTAACCTTGATACGATTGTATTCGATAAAATTACAGAGCCTATTATAACGGATATAAAAGTAGAAGATTTAGACTTAGAAAAACTTCAACAAATGCCAAGTATAATTGGATATATTGTGAAAAACCAGGACTCTTTGTGGACAATTGCCAAGAAATTTTATACCACTGTGGATAATATTAAAGAGCTAAATCAATTAGAATCAGAGTTAGTTCAAAGAGGCGATAAATTATTATTAATGAAAAAAATTGATGTGGTACTATAAGCTATATGGGCTGTAAAATACCTGGTTTTTCTTGTAAACCAAAAGGGGCATCTTAATTAAGAAGATAGCCCCTTTTTTCTATATAGGTATTATTTAGTTTCCTCGGTTTCCGTTGTTTCAGAAGAAGTTCCATTCTTCCATTTATTTAGTTTCTCAATGGTTGTATCTATGGTTCTCTGGCAGATATCAGGCAAGGTATCTCCCCAAGCCTTTGTAGCCTCTTCAAATCCTTTTTTAACAGCATCAATCATTAAATCTGCCTTACTTGGATCACCACCAGTTAATGCCATAGCAAAGGATACTAGACGATCAGAAGTCTGCTCTACACCCCAGTAACCGTCTTCGGCAATATCTGCTTTGGCCTGTGCTGCTGTTTCTGGATCAACTTCTACTTTTCCTTCTCGAAGTAATTTGTAGATGTCATCGGACTCAGTAAGCGTTTCACCTTGTTTTAGTAACAGCTTCTCAACTAGATTTCTAAGCTGCTGTGTTCTTTTTTCAGCCTCTGCTTTTAATTTGTTTATTGTATCATCATCCCGTTTATAAATCCCATTCTTGTTCGAATTATCTGAATTACTAGGTTCATAAACAGCAGCAGGTATTTGATCCTGTGAATTAGATACAGCCGCATTTTGTGATTGATTATGATTGGTTTCCTTGGTTGCATTATTTGTCTTTGTTGTGCTAGCATTGGAAGTAGCACTAGAAACTCCGTTTAAACTCATATTGGCACCCTCCTTGGTAAATCTGATCTACAGATTCCATACGATATCTTTAGTAACATTTCACTTATAATATCGACAAATTGGATAAAATAGTTAATACTATTCCAAGGATTCCCCTTTAATATTTTTACTTACAACCATTACCTGATTATAAATATGATGGTTTATGTTTTTCTTTGCCTGTGCTACATCTTTTCGTTCCAGGTTATCAATAATTTCTTCGTGTTCACGTACTAGTTGTTCGTGACTTTCTGGGTTTTTAAGATACTCTACTCGATAACGATACATTTGCTCACTTAGATTACTAATCAGCTGAATAAGACGACGATTATGAGTAGCAGTAAATATAACATCATGAAATGCAACATCTTTTTCGGCTATCGAAGTGACATCATGACCAGCCATAGCAATTTTAAATTCATCTACAATCTGTTTGAGACTATCAATCTGCTCGGGTGTAATGTAACGACAAGCAAGTTCAACTGCCAATTCTTCTAGTGCACATCGAACTTCAAGTACATCTTTTAAATCTTTTTCTGTTATTTTAGCAACTTCTGCCCCTTTTCTTGGGATCATTACTACTAAACCTTCCAATTCAAGCATACGGATTGCTTCACGTATAGGAGTTCTACTTACTCCCAGTCGTTTCGCCAGTTGAATCTCCATAAGACGCTCGCCAGGTTTTAGATTTCCTTTTAAAATAGCTTCTCTTAGAGTACTGAAAACAACATCGCGAAGAGGTAAATATTCGTTCATTGGTAATTTTAATTTATCATCCATGGGAAGCCTCGCTTTCTACTGGCTAATTCGACTGCAAAATTCAGTTAATACTACTCTATGAGAGGAATGATGGGCTCTACAACTCTGACATGCTTTTTCCGCTTGTGCCTTGTCTTTAAATAGACCAAATACAGTTGGACCACTACCACTCATCAGTGACGCTTCTGCGCCAGCATGCAAAAGAATCTCTTTTAGTTCATTAATAATAGGATATTTATTGATTGTTACTGTTTCTAACACATTTTCAAGTCTAGTTGTGATACCAGCAAGATCTGATATCCGAATTGCATCTGCTATTCCCATAATATCAGGATGTGATGTAATCTTTTGTAATTCTAAGTGTTCATAAACATACTTAGTTGAAACATGGATATCAGGTTTCACAAGTACCACATGACAGGCTGGCACATCTGGAAGAGGAGTAAGAATTTCTCCTATACCTTCTGAGATTGCGGTACCACCTAGAATACAATAAGGTATATCAGCACCGAGTGTCACTCCACGCTCCATTAACTCTTTTGTTGTAAGTTTTAGATCAAATATTTGGTTCATACCCATTAATGTGGCAGCGGCATCGGTACTTCCACCCGCTAACCCTGCGGCAACAGGGATATTTTTTTCCAAATTTATGTGAATGCCTTGTTTTATATTAAACTCTGTTTTTAATAAATTAGCAGCCTTGTAAACCAAATTGTTCTCATTGGTTGGAAGATATGGTAGGTTAGTACGAAGAGAAATAACATCCTTTGGTGTTTTGGTAATGGTGAGATAATCGTATAACTGAATTGACTGCATAATCATACTAACTTCATGATAACCATCTTCTCTTTTACGAACTACATCCAAACCAAGGTTGATTTTGGCAGGTGCTTTACATTTTATAGTATCCATTTTCTTATTAATAACTCCTATTGTGAAAACTCTTATTGGGGTTTTATATGTATACAATATTATACACATAGCTCGATTAATTTGCAAGAACATGTATAAAAGGAATGTACTGGTCAATAATTTCAAAAAGGAGGAAATATCATGAAAAAAATTAGAAAAGAAAATAAGAAAGAAAATAATTACATATATTTCGTATTAGCAATTTTAGGTATCGTATTTGTTCTGGCAGGAAGAAGTTATACATCATATCAGGCATCAAGAGAGCAACAAGTTCAAAAGGATATTGCAAGGGAAATTATTCGCTTTCATGTCATAGCTAATAGCGATAGCGCTAATGATCAAGAATTAAAATTAAAGGTAAAGGAAAAAGTAGTATTACAATTACAATCCAATTTAAAAGAAGCTAAAAATATCGATCAAGCAAGAAAAATCATTCAATCTCAATTAAATAAGATTGAAGGTACAGCATTAAAGGTAATGAATAAGAATGGATATTCGTATACCGCACATGCCTATTTAACCAAAGCAACATTTCCTATTAAAGTGTACGGAGATATGGTGTTCCCTGCTGGAGAATATGAAGCATTGCGTGTCGAGCTGGGTCATGCAGAGGGGAAAAATTGGTGGTGTGTTATGTTTCCAACTCTGTGTTATGTAGATGGAACCTATAGCGTTGTCCCGGACAAATCCAAAGAAAAATTAAAAAAGGTTCTATCGAAAGAAGAATATGAATCTTTATTGATTGAAAATAAAGAAAAAGTGAAGATTGATTTTAAAATTTTAGAGTGGTGGGAGAGTCTGGTGGAAAAGTAATAAAGGCCCTTGTTTTCCAATCTTTAGATATTCTTCAGATTTTCTTAAGTACTTTTTTGCGGCAGAAAATATATACTGATAAAAGTGCCATGTACATTTTTATAAAAAATTGAATCAATTTAGTAAGTTAACTCGTTATATATAAAGTATAGGTTCATGGCTGTAGAATGATCTATTATAGGAAGGGATTGGAGGGTTTTGGTATTAATTTACACCAATTAATGTAATATTAAGTTTTAATTTATTGTTTTTTAATACAATATACATAGACATTTTAAGAAAAAACAGTAGTATATAATTAAGAAAACGCGAAAGGGGAATTAGAATGTTAAAAAAGATACTATCCTTGCTTATGGCAGTAGTATTAGTTACCGCTTCCACAACTACTATAGTGAAAGCCCAAGAAGTTAATACAAATCGTGCCAGCCAGGTTATAACAGCGCTTGGGATTATGAAGACAGATGATGAAAAAACAACCAAAAATAAAACGGAGGTTACAAGAGCACAATTCGCTCAGATGTTAGTTAATATGTCATCCTATAAAAATATGGTTGGCAATGATACAAATATTACTTTATTTAAAGATGTCAGTAAAAAACATTGGGCAGCAAGCTATATTAAGGTTGCTATATCAGAACAATGGATGAGCGGTTATTTAAATGGTAAATTTATGCCAAGTCAAGCCATTACATTACAAGAATCTGTGAACGCTATTGTGAAATTATTGGGATATACGAATAGCGATTTTTCAGGAAACAAGAACGCAGCTAAAATGTCATTATACTATTCAAAAGATCTAGATAAAAATATCTCAAAAACCAAAGGTCAGAAGATTACAAAAACAGATTGTATGAACTTACTATATAATACGTTAGTTGCAACCAATAAAGGTGGCGTCGTATACGGTACAACATTAGGTTATGCACTAGATGCCAATGGAGATATCGATTATCTTAACTTAGTAAATAAGAAAATGAAGGGACCAATTATTGCAGACGATAATTGGGCAACAAGTTTTCCAATCCCAGTGGACTCCGCTACATATTATCGAAATTCAGCCATTAGTAATAAAGGGTCTATTCAAAAGTATGACGTACTATATTATTCTGAGACTTTAAAAACCATATGGGCATACAGTGAAAAAGTACTAGGTACGGTAGAAAAAATATCTCCAGATAGATTGAACCCAACCGAAATTACTATTGCAGGCAATAAATATAAAATTGGAACGCAAGAAATGTCATATCAATTCTCAACATTAGGTACTGTAAATGAAGGGGATGTAGTGACTGCTCTCATCGGGAAAGATGGAAGTGTTGTTGGTGTATTAACAGAAGAACAATACAATGCTTCAATAAACGGGGTTGTAATAAAGTCTGGAAAAAAGTTATCAGATGTAGTGAAGGACAGCGCAGATCTTAATAATTATGTAGTGATTGTAGATGCATATGGCCGTGAGCATACCTATGAATTCGATGCAATCATGGAAAATTATCAGGAAAAAGCATTTCCTGAGGGTGGTGTAGTAAACGCTGTTTATAAAGACGGAAAAGTAAGTGTCGCGGAGACTTTTCAACGTTTTTTGGATCCAAT
This sequence comes from Bacillota bacterium, assembly GCA_023420935.1. Lineage (GTDB taxonomy): Bacteria > Bacillota > Clostridia > Lachnospirales > Lachnospiraceae > Mobilisporobacter. The sequence goes on from JAEZUR010000039.1 coordinate 45,088, forward strand.
TAGTGGAAAAGTAGATGCCACAGGAAGTAAAATGGGTCAATTTACAATTGCGAAAGATGTCAAAATCTTAGATGTAAATGGAAGTCAATATTCTAAAATTTATACATCAAGAATTGCTGGAACAGAGATTCATACATCAGATATTCTTTATTATGCATTTAATTCGAATGGGGATATTCAAGAACTTATACTTAAGAACTACACAGGTGATCTAGATAGCTATGGGATTCTTATGGAATTTTCAGGTGATCCTGTTACTCAGACTTATGTAATTAAAAATATCGTAAATGGAGAAGAAAAAACATCTACATCCACATCCGCTGATCTTAATATGCAGATAAGCACAGGGCCGGTTGGATTTTCCTACGCAGATAATCAAATCGATAAGATAACGAAATTGTATGGTTTTGGTGTATCAAGCATTAGTGGTAGAAACATTAAGGGATGGGATGATCATCTATTAGCAGACCAAGTGGCAGTGTACTATGTGAAAAAATCTAAGTATTATCAAACTAAACTAGCAAATGTATCAGATTTGACAAAGTATAACTTGACTGCATACTATGATAAATCTACACTTCAGGGCGGTAGAGTGCGTGTTATTCTTGCACAGGATAAATAGTTAAAAGAGAGAGGTATATAGAATGGAAAATATGACCCAAAAGCCAAGCATTGGGAAACGTGTGCTTGGTGTGTTGAAAAATTTATTACATAAAAAATGGTTTCGAGTTGTTGTAATATTATTAGTGATTATACTAATTGGTAAAACAGTAATAGGAAGTTTAGTATCAAAAGGACTTAGTGCTAACGCGCTAGCAATACAGACTGCTAAGTCTGAGCAAAGAGATATACAAAGAGTGATATCTTCTTCTGGTGCAGTTCAACCACTGAACAAATATGAAGTGAAATCTTTGGTGGAAGGTGAAGTAATCTCAGCAGATTTTGAAGAAGGTGATGAGATTAAAGAAGGAGATGTTCTATATCATATTGGTTCAAAATCCATGGATTCCAGAATTAAAGCAGCAAAAAATTCTGTGAAAAGGGCAGAAGAAAAATATGATCAGGCAGTAGAAAATTATGAAAAGTCAGTGAACAAATATGATAAAAAAACAGATAAACTTGATGTATTAAATGTAAAAGCCAAAGCAGACGGTGTAGTTACTTAATTAAATGTGAAAAAAGGCGACTCTATTCAAGCTGGAGTACAAATAGCCAAGATCTATGATAATAGCTACATGTTACTAACAGTACCATTTAACTCTAGTGATGTAAGTACCAAGTGGGTTGGAAAATCTGCTAACGTTGAAATAGATGAGAGCGGTGAAGTTCTAAAAGGATCTGTTACAAAAGTAAGTAGAGTAAAACAAGTGTTAAGTGGCAACCGAGTAGTACAGGATGTTACCATCAAAGTAAAAAATCCTGGTGGAATTACAACAGCGACTGTGGCTACTGCAACCGTTAATAGTATCGCATGTAGTAATGAAGGAACCTTTAAGGTTTTGGAAGAAAAAGTGATTACTGCTGATACAAGCGGTGAAATTAGTCAAATGAAGGTGGAGGAAGGGGATCGTGTCAAGGAAGGAGATACCATTCTTATCTTAGAAAGTGATTCCGTAACCGATCAACTTGATACATACCAGTCAACTGTTGATTCTGCTCAAATAACTGTGGAAGATGCACAAAACGCAATAGAAGATGCTAAATTATCATTACAGGAGCAACTTGATGCTGAGACAGATTATGAAGTAACAGCACCTATTTCAGGGCAAATCGTACGTAAAGATGTATTAGAAGGTGATACGATCAAATCAACCAACGCATCTAATGTATTATGTGTAATTTATGATTTATCTGCCCTTACATTTGAGATGAATATCGATGAGCTTGATATTAAAAGTGTTTCGGTTGGACAGAAAGTTCAAATTACTGCAGATGCCATTCAAGGAGAGAAATTTGAAGGTGAGATTACCAGTATTAGTTTGGAAAGTAAAACGAACAATGGTGTAACTCAGTATCCCGTAACAGTAAGAATTGGCCAAATAGGCGGACTTCTACCAGGTATGAATGTTACTGGTGAAATCGTAGTAGAAAAAGCAGAGAATGTAGTTGCAGTACCTGTAGATGCTTTGATGCGTGGTGATGTTGTATATGTAAAGGACGATACTGTGAAGGAGCCAGTAGGAGATGTTCCAGTTGGATTTAAAGAAGTAAAAGTGGAAGTCGGTATCGCAGATGATGAGTTTATTGAGATAAAAAGTGGTCTTGAGAAGGACGTCGAAGTATACTGTGTTCCACAAGCTGCTGGAGCTGATATGGGTGAAGTAGTGTACAGTGATGGCGAAACATCTACGGAAACAACCACAGAATAAGGGGAGGTGCTAGAGTGGAAACTCAAATGATATCAGACATTAATGAGAGTGAAGATAGGCAACCCTTAATTGAATTGATAGATATATACAAAATATATAGAATGGGTAATACAGAGGTAAGAGCCAACGATGGAATAAACCTTAAGATACATTATGGTGAATTTGTAGCGATAGTTGGTAAGTCAGGTAGTGGTAAGTCCACCATAATGAATATTATTGGGGCACTGGATGTGCCAACAGAAGGGAAATATATCTTAAAGGGGCAGGATGTTAGTAAAATGAAGCCAGATGAACTAGCAACTGTTCGTAACCAAACCATTGGATTTATATTTCAGCAATATAATTTGCTGAATCGTAATACCCTTTTAGAAAATGTGGAATTACCATTGCTATATGCTGGAGCTAACAAGAAAACAAGAAGAGATGCTGCTATGTCAGCACTAGAAAGGGTTGGAATTGCAGATAAATGTGACAATTATCCCAATCAGCTTTCTGGTGGACAGCAGCAAAGGGCTTCTATTGCAAGAGCCTTAGCTGGAAATCCTTCTCTTATTCTAGCGGATGAGCCAACCGGTGCCCTTGATTCCAAAACTAGCCGAGAAGTGCTTGACTTTTTGAAGAAAATGAATGAAGAAGGCAACACAATAGTTCTAATCACACATGATCGTTCCATCGCCGAAGAAGCACAACGTGTGGTGAAAATTCATGATGGGAAGATTGTCTTTGATGGTGAAGTAGAAGAGTATAAGGAGCTGGTAAAATGAGTATAGGACAGGCGTTTCGTTTAGCAATGAAAAGCATTATTGGCAATAAAATGCGTTCATTTCTAACAATGTTAGGTATGATTATCGGTGTAGCAGCCGTTATAGCATTAATAGGATTGACCCAAGGTGTAAAAGATTACATACTACAACAGTTTTCTGATATGGGAACGAATGTGATTTCTGTTTCGCTCTGGCCTACCGACACACGAAGTGTGAGTGTGGATGAAATCTACGATATGGTGGAAGAGAATGGAGACATATTTGAATCCGTATCACCAACTGTTATTGCAAAATATACTGCTAAAAAAGGTAGCAAATCTGTTGTTACATCCGTAAATGGGGTAAGTGAACAGTACTTTGATTTGAAGAACTTTGAGCTCTCTGCAGGAAGATTCATTCAATATTCAGATATAGCAACTAGACATAATGCTTGCGTTATTGGAAGTTATATTGTTGATGAGTTATATGGCGGTAAAGTAAAACTTGGTGATTCCATAAAGATAAATGGTCAGATGTATACCATTGTAGGCATACAGAAGGAAGAAGCAAACTCGCAGAAAAATTCAACCGATGATTGTATCTATATCCCTTATAATAATGCAACGAGATTAAGTAGCAACGCAGTTGTAACAGAATTTTCTCTAGGTGTAAAGGATCCTGCCTATGTAACAGAAGCAGAGAAAATACTGGATGACTTCATTTTTGCGATTATGAAGAATAAGGATTTTTACTATATAATGAGTATGACAGCATTGTTAAAAGAAGTAGATACCATGATGGGTGTTATGTCAACAGTTCTAAGTAGTATTGCGGGAATCTCCCTATTAGTTGCAGGTATTGGTATCATGAATATTATGTTGGTATCTGTAGTTGAAAGAACCAAAGAGATTGGTATTCGTAAATCTTTGGGAGCCAAGAAGAAAGACATTATGAGGCAGTTTGTTATTGAGGCAGCAGCCATTAGTAGTCTTGGTGGCGGTATAGGTATCTTAATTGGTGCAGTTAGCACCACTCAGCTTGGTAAGGCATTTGGAGTAAATGCTGCTCCTACCTTAAGTTCTGTCTTATTGGCATTTGGTGTTTCAGCAGCGATTGGTATTGGATTTGGTTATTTACCAGCCAACAAAGCAGCAAAATTAAACCCAATCGATGCACTTCGAAGTGAATAAAATATATAATGAATTTAATTTCCCATAATAAAACTAACTTGTGATGTTAAAAAAACATATGCTATAATGTTACTGTGTAGCAAGGAGGGAGTTTTATTATGGGTAAATTATTTTTAGAACGTTTGGATGAAATAAAAACAAGTGGACAAATATCGGATGAGGTTTATGCTCAGATTAAAGAGGCATATCTTGAGGAAAAGAATATTGTAGTTAAGAAATTTCAACCAGCAAGCTATGATAAAAGGAATCAAGTAAAAGAAGAAAAACCAAAGCTTTCCCAAGAAGAACAAAAGACGAAAAACGTAGAAAGAAATATTACCATGATTCTAAGTATTGGAATCATATTTATTCTTCTTGCTGGTCTCATACTCTCCACTACTACTTGGAATCTAATGGGTAACGGACTCAAAACCATATCATTGTGTATGGTAAGTATCTTGTTCTTTTCTATTAGTGTATTAACAGAAAAGAAATTAAAAATAGAAAAAACATCATTTGCATTTTGGACTCTGGGTGTATTATTTTTACCTGTGATTTTACTATCCATTAGCTTCTTTAGTTTATTCGGTGAATACTTATCCATGGAGGGGCAGGGAAGCTGTTTATTTGGCATGTTTAGTGCATTAGTTTGCCTGCCTTTTTATATAGTGAGTACCATTAAGTATAAAAAGCAAGTTTTTATATTCTTAAGTATTCTAAGTACCATTTCTTTCTTTGCGTTCCTTAGTGCTCAATTTCATTTAAAAGGAAACAGTTCTTTTGGTATTATAATCTATCTCTTTGTTTTGACCGGAATATACCAGATAATCAAACGCAACATCCCAAATTATCATTTTTCTTTAGGAATGTTAAAGTGGTGTACCATAATCCCGTATTTTTATGTATTTGTAATTTATCTGATTACAATATTTATGGATCATTTAGTAGGACAGTATGAACTAGGAGTAAAAATTTCCTGGATTATCATGTTATGTATATGGATAGCAATTGGAATTTACTGGTCTAATCAGATGCCATATGGCGGTATGGGTGTCTTTGCAAGTATAGCAGTTGCACTTATCTCATATGTTATCTCAGATGTTCTACCAATAGAAGAGCAGGCATTTACCCAGAGCATTATTATTTTTACAGGATTAATTCTGTTTTATTTTTTCTTTTATTTCTTTCATCGAAATAGCATACTATCTAAATATAAGTTGGGGATTGATATAGCTGTAATTACTTTATTGTTGTTAACAGTATTGATAGAACAAGTTCAACTTCCTATTCGTAGTTCTATCCTTTTTTTAATTATATCTGTTGTAGTTGGACTCACAACCTATCGAGCAAAAAACACTTCATATCACGTGCTTTTAGGTGCTTTTGGAGCATTCATGTTATTCATTTCAACCAATGTTCTTATTAGTGGTATTCAACTAGAATCTAATTATGATTTGGATCAAATAAATCTATTCTTTATATTACAGTTAGTGGTTATTGTTACACTATATTTGGCGTGTGGTGCTATCTTCAAATGGTATAAATCTTTTGTTGGTAAAGGCTTTCTTATGGCGATTCACTTACTATCAATTATTTTATGGGTGATTGGCCGATCAGAACAGCTTTATAGTCAACTCTTTACAGATATTATATTTATTGGGATATGTTTTGGATGTTACTTTTTTACTCGATCAGAGAAAATGAAAGCTATTTATTTTTATGTATCAATATATCTGGGACTATCATTTATGTATGTGGTTTTAAAACTAACAGATGGCAGATTTGGTATTATATCAAGTCCAAGAAACTCTCTATTACTTCTTTGTTTGCTTCTCTTTGGTTTCACTATGAGCCGAGTTGAAGTGTTTCGAAAAAGAGTAGGCATTTTATTAATTATTTTATTTCCAATAGGCCTAACGATTTCAGAATTACTATTAATAAAAAGTGAATCGACGCAGATACTTTTCTTTATCTTACTAGTTTTATCTAATTTAAGCTTTGCAGTTTTTGTAAAGCGTAATACCATAGGGTTTAGCTGGAGAGGAAATACAGTAATACTTCCAGATTATAAAATGATTCTTCCACAACTTACAGGATTTTTGTTATTTGTGGATTTGGTCAAAAGGGTATCCTTGATAGATTTAGTGGAAATAGAAATTATTATGGTATCCACAGTTATATTGATGGACTATATTCGTAGACGCTTTTTTGGAACTATAGGTAAGAAAATCAGTATTCTATTTTCTATATGGTATACAATAGCTGGAATCACTATATTCGTGGAAGTAGGCTCAGATTCTTTACAAGCCGTTATTTATGGCGTTATATTTATCGTAAGCATAATATATGGATATATCAAACAAGAAAGAACATATTTTATTGGGGGAAGCATATTCTTAATAGTGGGGGTTATATTTAATACTTTAGAATTTTGGAGTAGAATTCCTTGGTGGGTATATTTACTTACAACTGGAACTATTCTTATTGTTTTTGCAGTCAGAAATGAGATTAGAAAGTGAAAACGGGTTGATTATTTTACTATTTAAGAGTAGAATGGAATAAAAAATCCATAATAGGAGGGCGAGTATTGCCTAGAAGTAAATAGAAAGGATTATAAAACATGACAAAGAAAACAGTTGCAGTTTTGTTTGGCGGACAATCCTCAGAACATGAAGTATCTTGCGTGTCTGCTACAACAATCATTTCAAATATAAATCAAGAAGTTTATAATACATTATTAATTGGAATTACAAAAGAAGGAAAGTGGATAAAAGTAAATAATGTGGAGGATATCGTATCCGGAGCATGGAGAAAGGGTACCACCACAGCAGTCATTTCCCCAGACGCAACACAGAAAGGTGTTCTTCTAATCTCGAAGGACAATGTAACAATAGAAAAAGTTGATGTAATCTTTCCTGCGTTACATGGACTATATGGAGAGGATGGAACTGTGCAAGGATTAATTAGCCTCTCAGGTATCCCTTATGTTGGCTGTGGGGTATTAGCATCTGCAGTATCTATGGATAAATTATATACAAAGATAATCGTTGATACACTTAACATACGACAGGCTCAGTATGTTCCTGTACTGAAACATGATTTGGAGAATATGGATGGGGTAATTGAGAGAATTGAAGCCAAACTTTCTTATCCTGTTTTTGTAAAGCCTTCTAATGCAGGATCTTCTCAAGGTGTATCTAAAGCAAACAACAAACAAGAACTTGTGGATGCGCTTACGTTAGCAATCAAACACGACAGAAAAATTCTTGTAGAAGAAACAATTATCGGTAGGGAGATCGAATGTGCTGTACTAGGGGGCAATAGTCCTAAGGCATCTGGTGTGGGTGAGATTCTTGCAGCTGCTGATTTCTATGATTACGATGCCAAATATAATAATGCAGAATCCAAAACCGTAATTTCACCGGATCTACCAGATGGTGTTGTGGAACAAGTGAAAGATATGGCAGTACAGATATTTAGAGCAGTGGATGGATTTGGATTATCTAGAGTAGATTTTTTCTTGGAGAAAGGTACTAATCAAGTTGTATTTAATGAGATTAACACGCTTCCTGGCTTTACTTCCATAAGCATGTATCCAATGCTTTGGGAAGCAAAAGGGATCGGCAAAATGCAGTTAGTTGAAAAACTAATTCAATCTGCATTTACAAGATAGGAGGAAGCTTTATGTCTAATAATGCACCAATTGGCGTATTTGATTCTGGAGTTGGCGGATTGACCGTGGCTAGGGAGATTATGCGTCAGATGCCTGATGAAACCATAGTGTACTTTGGAGATACGGCTAGAGTGCCATACGGTAGTAAATCAAAGGAGACGATTATAACATTTTCAAGACAGATCGTTAAATTTTTACAAACGAAAGATGTAAAAGCCATTGTGGTTGCTTGTAATACCGCAAGTGCTTTTGCCTTAGAGACGGTAAAAGCGGAACTTGATATTCCAGTCGTTGGCGTAGTTAAACCAGGTGCTAAAACAGCTGCTACAGCCACGAAAAATAATAGAATCGGAGTGATTGGAACAGAAGGAACTATTAATAGTGGAATATATACTGAATATTTAAGAGAGATAAAATCAGACGTTCAAGTATTTACGAAGGCTTGCCCTTTGTTTTGTCCATTGGTGGAAGAAGGACTTTTATATGATTCTGTAACGGTAGAAATTGCAGAACGATATCTGAGTGAATTAAATGGTTACGATATTGATACGTTAGTACTAGGATGCACTCATTATCCACTTATTCGGCATACAATACAAAAGGTGGTTGGAGATGACGTAGTCCTTGTTAATCCAGCATATGAAACAGCAAAATCATTGAGAGAAGTGCTGATTAAAGAGCAATTAGTAAGTAGCAAACGATCTGGTGAACATAAATTTTTTGTTAGTGACGGTGCAGAAAAGTTTAAGGCCTTTGCCAATACCATACTTCCGTGTGAAGTGATGGAAACGAAGGACATTAAGATTGAGCAATATTAGGGAGAACTATACAATATGATGAAAGATATACTGGTATCAATCTCTGGATTACAATATGAGATTGATCAGGATGAAGCGGTAGAAGTTATTTCGGTGGGTGAGTATTACAACCGTAATAATAAGCACTATGTTATTTATGAAGAGATGGTGGAAAATGAGTATGGTCAGAATTCCATAACAAAAAATACCATTAAAATAACCGGTAATCAGGTTGAGATTATGAAAAAGGGACCTAATCAGATGCACATGGTATTTGAGGAAAACCAAAAAAATATGAGTTATTACAATACTCCTTTTGGTAATTTGTTGATTGGGATCTACACCACTAAAATTAGAATAAAAGAAGAGGATAACAATCTATATGTTCAGATAGAGTATGGGCTAGATGTTAATTATACGCATGTCTCTGACTGCAATATTAAGATAAAGGTAACATCAAAAGCATCATGAAGTAATACAGTAGATTCGCAAATATAAGAAAAGCCGATAAAAATCCATTGTCATTTAGCTAAGACTTAGGATAGTTATCGGCTATGTTTTTACAATTCGATCAAAAGCTTATCTTGCTTTTTCGCTTGATTTTTTAATTACTTTCGATTTCATCTTCTGGAAGAAGGTTTGTTTGGCTGGTTTGGCTTCTAGACCAGAGCGAAGACCTTTCACATCCATAATATAGATTCCGTTCATTACTGCTTTTATTTCTTTTTTAACAGGAATCAAGTCGAATACTTTTTCTTCACATACTAATGTCATGATCTTTGGTCCAATTTTAGCTTTTACAATTGGAACCTTTGAACCACGAAGATATCTTGGTGTTTGGTCAATAACAATCTGTGGTAGCCCGGCTTCTTTTAGCTTCATACGTTTTTTATCTATAACCAATAACGAAACAGACTGTGCACCTGCCTGCATCTGCGCTTGAGATTCCTCTGATTTCTTCTGTAATTTGCTGCCGTAGCGATAAAGTACGATTAATAACACAATTACGACAACTAATAAAATTAATAACCCAATGGTAAATGGATTTAGGCTAAATGCCAACATAGCATTTAAGTTCATTTATGTACCTCCTTCGTTTTTTCATACAACTGCTATTGTACCATTAAATAGTGAAAAAGAAAATAGCCAAATTAAACATTTGGCTGGTTTTTTTCTAAGGTAGTAGAGATGATTTTCTGTACATAAGCACCTAAGAACTTTTTATCTTCCTTCGGTAAATCTTTTACATATATAGGCTTACCGTATTCGATGATAACATGCGATTTATGAACCCATGGAAAATGATTTTCAAAAATTTCATCTGTGTTATTCATAGACACTGGAATGATTGCGCAACCAGACTTTTCTGCGAATTTTAAACTTCCTTCATGAAATGGAAGCATTTCGCTTTCATGATTTCTGGTGCCTTCTGGCATGATAAAGATAGAATACCCATTTTTTATCTGCTCTATACCCTGTAATACGGTTTTTAAGCCTTCTCTTGTATTATCACGATCTAAAAATAGACATTGTAAGTTTCTCATCCAATGACTGATACATGGAATGTGTTCCATCTCTTTCTTGGATATAAAACCAGTTAAGGTAGGAACAGTTGTATAGCCAACTACAATATCAAAATAGCTTCTATGGTTTGCTACATATAAAACAGCTTCATCCTGAGGGACATTTTCGAGTCCAATAACGGTCTTTTTTACACCTGCTAGAAGCAGGATAATATTTAACGCTCCCACGACAATTGATTGAGATGATTTTATCTTGTTATGAGGATTAATCTTGCCAATAATAAACTCGATAAGAAAAAGTGGTATGCTTATAATGGCAAAAATAATCAAGAAAAGTGCAATTAGTATGGTTCTCATTTGGTAGCCTCCGATTAATTATTAGAAGGTATCTGTTCACCCTGAACCGACACTTGTGGTGTGGAAGAAGGTGTAACAGATGGAGTGATCTCTGGAACTGGCGTCTCGGATGGGAATGGAGTATCAGTTGGTTCTTCCACTGGTTCTAGTGTTGGAATAGGGGTATGGGTTGGTTTTGGTGTCTTTACTGGCTTTGTTGGCTTTTCTGTAGGAGCTGGTTCTTTCGTTGGAACAGGAGTAACGGTTGGAGTTACAGAAGGAAGTGGAGTTGGTGTAGTTGTTGGCTCAACGGTTTCTTCTGTCTCTTCTAAATCTTCGTTATCTACGTCAATTACAGTTCCATAAGAATCATCTTCTACTAATACAGCACTTGGAGTATAGTTATAATACTCTTCTAAGGTCAAGTCATGTTCATATAGGTAAGCTGCAAGTGGCTTCCCAACATAACGAATATGCCAAGGTTCATAGGAATACCCAGTAATATCACATTTGTCTTCTGGATAACGTATGATAAAACCAAATCGATAACAATTATCCTCCAACCATTTACTTTCTGGCGTAGCAGCGAAACCTTCATCAAGACGATTGTTTACAGAGATGGTAGAAACATCCATGGATAAGCCAGTCTGATGTTCACTGAATCCAGGTTTTGCTGAATATAGATTGGTGTGCTCAATACCCATCGTACGAACATTATCCGTATAAATTTCATTTTGTCTGGCATACGAACGATAACCGGAAATTCCATAAAGAATCAGACCATCATCCTCTGCATCTGCAAATAAATCTTCTAAAGCATGTGCAGCTTCTTTACGCAGCATGCGTTTGTCATCATGGTAATTAATATTAAATAGTACGTCGGGCTCAATTAAATCCTCTGGAACATAATCAGAAGGAAGCGAGTACTCTTTGTTAACTAGTACAGTAATACTGTTAGGTCTTTTATCTATAGTGGTAGCATTCTCAGTAATTACGGCTGTTTGGTCGTTTGAAGTCATAGTTACACCATCCTCAGTCGACGTAGTATCTTCATTATAATAATATTCGTCATTATTATAAGTGTTACTAGCTTGTGAGTAAGAAGTAATTGAGCTATAAACAGCAAAACAAAGTATTAAAACCGTACCTGAAACTATTAATATCTTTTTCATAGGACTCCTCTGTTTTATAGTAAACTACATATGGTAAAACAACAATTTCATTATACCACATATAGTTTAAAAATCTACAGAAAAGTTGAAATTTCTACACAAAATCAAATAAAAATTGTAAATGTATGCTTAATTGTTGCTATTGTATGTGTCAAGTAACTGATTCTTCATGGTCCAAAGCTCTTTGGATAAATCCACATAAACATCATGTGGGTTTACTAAACGTCTTGTTTCATCCCATAAAGTATCCAATTCTTCCTTACAATACTCACGTATTTCCATCACGCTTGGAGATTCATATACACATTGGCCATTTTTAAAGATTGGCATTAAGATTTCGCGGATGGTATAGGTCCCTGGTTTTAAGAAGGTTTTCTTCCATGTTGAGATTGGATCAAATAACAATAAAGAATTTTCTTCGGAGTATTCTTCGCCAACCAAGGAAATAAGATCCGCTTTAATTTTTCCGGTCTCTTTTTCGTAGATTCTAAAGATAGTTTTATTCCCTGGGTTTGTTATCTTCCATTGATTTTCAGAAAGTTTAATCTTCGGAATGAACACTCCGTCCTTTTCAATGGCAGCTAATTTATATACACCACCAAAGGATGGGCAATCCTTTGATGTAATAAGATTGGTTCCAACCCCCCAGGAGTTAATAGCAGCCCCTTGGGTTTTTAAAGAATCAATCAGGTATTCATCGAGGTCACTTGACGCGCAGATGACTGCATCTTCAAAACCTGCTTGATCTAACATCTTTCTTGCTTTTTTAGATAGGTATGCTAAATCTCCGCTATCAAGTCGTATACCATATGATTTTGGCATGTTACCTTCTCGTCTTAATTCGGTAAATACTTGAATTGCATGGGGAACACCGGATCGAAGTGTATCATACGTATCCACTAATAAAGTAGTATTGGATGGATAAAGTTCAGCATATTTACGAAATGCAGTTAACTCATCTTCAAAACTCATAATCCAACTATGAGCATGTGTTCCGAGGGCTGGTATTCCATATTTCTTGGCGCAAAGGACATTGCTAGTTCCAATACATCCGCCAATCACAGCAGCTCTAGCACCTAATGTACCAGCATCTGGCCCCTGTGCACGTCTAAGACCAAACTCCATGACACCTTCCCCTCTAGCAGCAAAACAAACTCTTGAAGCCTTGGTGGCAATTAAACTTTGATGATTGATGATATTCAAAATAGCAGTTTCAATTAGCTGAGCTTCCATAATAGGAGCGACTACCTTGACTAATGGCTCCATTGGAAATACTACTGTTCCTTCAGGAACTGCATAAATATCACCTGTAAAATGAAATCCTGCCAGATAATCTAAAAAGTCCTCGTCGAACATGTTAAGACTACGTAGATAAGCGATATCATCATAGTTGAAATTAAGGCTTTTAATATAATCAATTACCTGCTCTAATCCAGCACAGACAGCATAACCGCTCCCGGATGGATTAGTTCGGTAAAATGCATCAAACACAACTGTTTCATTGGTTTTATTCTTAAAATACCCTTGCATCATAGTTAATTCATAAAAATCGGTTAATAGTGTTAAATTTTCATTACTCATATAATGTGGACTCCTATCTGCATGAAAAGTGCTCTGACTTGGCATGGTAATCAAATACATAATGCATCTTACAACAATCCATGTCAAGAGTCTTTCTGTAAAACTGTTCTTCTAGTTGACAATTTTTCATATTTATACTATTATAAACGAGATAGTGACAAAAAACAATGATGGAGACAGTAAGAATCTAAGCCAATGGCTGTACAAACGTCAAAGTGAGTCGGGATTAGTGGGAACCCGGTACAAGTAGTGGATTAAGAAGATCACTCCTAAGTTGCAAGTTGAACACAGATTATGGATGAAATGGAAGTATTCTGTAATTAAACTGCGCCGGGACCCACCGTTATATGGGTAACATATAAAAGTCCTTGACGGAGTATGTAAATAGGTGGTATAAATGAAGGCATTCGCTCTCATCCTGTTTAAGGATGGGAGCTTTCTTATTTTCTGAGGTAAATTGAGGGGGTATTGGTCATGAATATGGTCTCCTATAGATTCAGCTTGGCCGCCTTACCTTCCTAGGCATATTCGCTTTTGAGCCTCAGGGCGTGTCAGAATTGCCGCTTAAGCGGGCGTCAATTCTGACTGAGTCTCAAGTCGAATATAGACGCCGTCGTCAGCCGGTCGACCCAGCTGAATCTATAGGAGACCATATTCATGGGATATACGTTGTGCAATGTAACTATTAAAGTGTAACTTAAAAAGTAGAAATGTGTGAAGTTGTAAGTGACTTATTTAAAGTAAGATGTAATAATGCAAGGAAATAATAAGTAAGGGAAACGAAAATCAATTACGTAATATAAGTAAGAAAAAATTAGGAATAAAGATTTTAGACAAGAATATGTAAAGAAATTATAAGTAAAGTAACAAAAAGTAAGAAGATAAAATAGGTATGACAAAAATTAGTTAGGTAAGATAAGTGAGTTATGAATGGGTTACTAATAATATAGAAATTCGTTAAGTTACAATGTTATTTATTATTAAAAATTATATAAATCATAAACTACGTTCCAGTAGTTAAAACTAAGAGATTAAGAAATATAAGGAGGAAATTATATGTACGAAAAAGTGGCTACGAATCTGAATTTTGTGGATCGTGAGAAGAATGTGGAGAAGTTTTGGAAAGATAATCAGATTTTTGAGAAGAGTATTGACTCTAGGAAAGAAGGGGAGACTTATACGTTTTATGATGGACCTCCTACTGCCAATGGTAAGCCTCATATTGGGCATGTGTTAACTAGGGTTATTAAGGATATGATTCCTAGATATAGAACTATGAAAGGTTATATGGTTCCTAGAAAGGCTGGATGGGATACTCATGGTCTTCCTGTTGAGCTTGAAGTTGAGAAATTACTTGGACTGGATGGGAAAGAACAGATTGAAGAATATGGTTTAGAACCATTTATTGATAAGTGTAAGGAAAGCGTTTGGAAATACAAAGGGATGTGGGAAGATTTCTCTAGTACCGTTGGTTTCTGGGCGGATATGGATAATCCATATGTTACTTATGATAATAATTTTATCGAGTCCGAATGGTGGGCGTTAAAGCAAATCTGGGAGAAACAATTACTTTATAAAGGTTATAAAATTGTACCTTATTGCCCTAGATGTGGAACGCCTTTATCAAGTCACGAGGTAGCACAAGGATATAAGGATGTTAAGGAAAAATCTGTTATTGCAAAATTCCGAGTAAAAAATGCGGAAAATGAGTATATTTTAGCATGGACAACAACTCCTTGGACACTTCCATCTAACGTGGCACTTTGCGTGAATCCAAATGAAACTTATGTTAAAGTAAGTGTACAGACTGACGCAAAAGGTGATGTAGTCAAAGAAGGAGAAGAAGAAACTGCTGTTGGTACAGAAACATATATCTTGGCAGAGGCTTTACTTTCTGTGATTGAAGGAAAATATAGTATAGAAGAATCTTATACGGGAAAAGATTTAGAGTATAAGGAATATGAGCCTTTATTTGAATATGCTTGTGACAAAGACGATCATGGTAAAGTGGGAAATAAAAAAGCATTTTTTGTTACTTGTGATACTTACGTTACACTATCCGATGGTACTGGTGTGGTTCATATTGCACCTGCATTCGGTGAGGATGATGCAAATGTAGGACGTAAATACGATCTTCCATTTGTTCAGTTAGTAGATGAAAAAGGTGAGATGAAACCAGAAGTAACTGACTTTGCAGGATTATTCTGCAAAAAAGCAGATGAAGGTATTCTTCGTTTATTAGGCGAGAAGAAATTACTATTTAAAGTATTAAAATTTGAACACAGCTATCCATTCTGCTGGAGATGTGATACTCCATTAATTTACTATGCAAGAGAATCTTGGTTTATTAAAATGACAGCGGTAAAAGAAGATTTAATCCGCAATAATAACACCATTAACTGGATTCCAGAAAGTATCGGTAAAGGTCGTTTTGGCGACTGGCTGGAAAATGTACAGGATTGGGGTATTAGCCGTAATCGTTATTGGGGAACTCCATTAAACGTATGGGAATGTGAGTGTGGACATATGCATTCTGTTGGAAGTATAGCTGAATTAAAGCAGTTATCCGATAACTGTCCAGATAATATCGAACTTCACCGTCCATTTATAGATGAAGTAACCATAGCTTGTCCTCACTGTGGAAAACAGATGCATCGTGTGCCAGAAGTAATTGACTGCTGGTTTGATTCTGGAGCTATGCCATTTGCACAACATCATTATCCATTTGAAAATGAAGACTTATTTAAAGCACAATTTCCTGCTAACTTTATCTCAGAAGCGGTGGATCAGACTAGAGGATGGTTCTATTCCTTGTTAGCGATCTCCACTTTAGTATTTAACGAAGCACCATATAAAAATGTAATTGTACTTGGCCATGTACAGGATGAAAATGGACAAAAAATGTCTAAATCAAAAGGAAATGCAGTGGATCCATTTGATGCATTAGATGAATATGGTGCAGATGCAATTCGTTGGTATTTCTATGTGAATAGTGCTCCTTGGTTACCAAATCGTTTCCACGGTAAGGCAGTGGTAGAAGGACAGCGTAAGTTCATGGGAACATTATGGAATACCTACGCATTTTTCGTATTATACGCGAATATAGATAACTTTGATGCAACAAAATATACGTTAGATTACGATAAACTTCCAGTCATGGATAAATGGTTATTATCAAAATTAAATACCGTAGTAAAAACAGTAGATGAGAATTTAAATGATTATAAGATTCCAGAAAGTGCAAGAGCTCTGCAGGAATTTGTAGATGAAATGAGTAACTGGTATGTAAGACGTGGTAGAGAACGTTTCTGGGCAAAAGGAATGGAACAGGATAAAATTAACGCTTATATGACATTATATACAGCATTAGTAACAATCTGCAAAACTGCAGCTCCAATGATTCCATTTATGACAGAAGATATTTACCGTAACTTAGTATGCAATCTTGATAAAACAGCACCGGAAAGTATTCATTTATGTGATTTCCCAGCATACAACCAGGCCTGGATTGACGAAAAGTTAGAAAGAGATATGGAGCAGGTACTTGATATTGTTGTACTTGGTCGTGCTTGTAGAAACACAGCTAATATCAAAAATAGACAACCAATTCAAAAAATGTATGTAAAAGCGGAGGAAACTTTATCTGATTTTTATACTAAAATAATAAAAGAAGAGTTAAATGTAAAGGAAGTTGTATTTACCAATGATGTAAGAGACTTTACTTCTTATGGATTTAAACCACAACTTAAAACTCTTGGTAAACGATTTGGAAAACAATTAAATGCATTAAAAGAAGTATTAGGTAATATAGATGGTAATCAGGCTATGGATGAAATCAATGAAACTGGTAAATTAACCATTACATTAGATGGTGTAGCAGAAATTCTTGAAAAAGAGGATTTATTAATTGAAGCAGCTCAGAAAGAAGGCTATGTATCTGATTCAGATCATGGTATTACAGTTATTCTTGATACAAATCTAACAGATGAACTGTTAGAAGAAGGTTATGTACTTGAAATAATCAGCAAGATTCAAACTATGCGTAAAGATGCAGGATTTGAAGTTATGGATCATATTATCATCTCTCAAGAAGGCAATGATAAAGTAAAAGCTATCTTAGAAAAGAATGTTAATACCATCAATGGAAAAGTACTTGCTGATAATATTGTATATGGTCAGGCAAAAGGCTTTGTGAAAGAATGGAACATTAATGGGGAAGATGTAACATTAGGTGTAGAGAAGATCTAATTCCCTCTTACTGAAGTTTGGTGATGGACGAAAATCCAAGAGTTGCTGTAGAAGGAGGACGTTATATTGAACATTAACAAAGATGAATTTAAGAAAAATGTAATAGACTATGTTAAAGTGTTATATCGGAAATCTATTGAGGAAGCCACACAACAGCAGATATTTCAGGCGGTATCATACTCTATTAAAGATTATGTGATTGATCAATGGATGGCAACGCATCAAGAATATGAGAAGCAGGATGTGAAAACAGTATATTATTTATCCATGGAATTCTTAATGGGTAGAGCTCTTGGGAATATGATAATAAGCCTTCGTGCAAATGAAGATGTAAAAGTAGCGTTAGATGAATTAGGATTAGATTTAAATGCAATAGAAGACCAGGAGCCGGATGCGGCTCTTGGTAATGGTGGACTAGGAAGACTAGCAGCTTGTTTCTTGGATTCTCTGTCTACCCTTGGATATCCCGCTTATGGATGTGGAATACGATACAAATACGGAATGTTCAAACAGAAAATTGAAAATGGATTTCAGATTGAAACACCAGACGATTGGCTAAAGGATGGTAATCCATTTGAAATGAAACGTGCGGAATGCGCACAAGAAGTTAAGTTCGGTGGTTATATATCAGTCCATAAGGATGAATCTGGTAGAGAAAAGTTCGTGCAGGAAAATTATCAATCTGTTCGAGCGGTACCTTATGATCTTCCAATCGTAGGATATGGAAATAATGTGGTTAATACACTTCGAATCTGGGATGCTGAGGCCATTGACATTTTTAATTTAGATTCCTTTGACAAAGGGGATTACCAAAAGGCTGTAGAGCAACAAAACTTAGCACGAACTATATGTGAGGTTCTTTATCCTAATGATAATCACTATGCTGGGAAAGAGCTGCGCTTAAAACAACAGTACTTTTTTGTCTCTGCCAGTGTACAAAGAGCAGTGAAGAAGTATATGGAACATCATGAAGAGATTCGAAACCTTCATGAAAAAGTATGCTTTCAGTTAAATGATACTCACCCTACGGTAACCGTAGCAGAACTGATGCGTATCTTAATGGATGACTATAATTTATCTTGGGATGATGCGTGGCAAGTAACCAATAAAACATGTGCGTATACCAATCATACGATTATGTCTGAGGCTCTTGAAAAATGGCCATTAGAATTGTTCCAGCGTCTTCTACCAAGAATTTATCAGATTGTAGAAGAGATTAATCGAAGATTTATTATACTAATACAGACTAAATATCCTGGTGATGCCAAGAAGATTGAGAAAATGGCGGTGCTATATGATGGACAGATTAAAATGGCTCATTTAGCCATTGTGGCTAGTTTTTCTGTAAATGGTGTTGCCAGACTTCATACAGAGATATTAAAAAATCAGGAACTAAAAGATTTTTATCAAATGATGCCAGAGAAGTTTAATAATAAGACGAATGGTATAACACAACGAAGATTTTTACTTCATGGTAATCCGTTACTTGCAGATTGGGTAACCAAAAAGATTGGCGATGAATGGGTAACAAACCTTTCCCACATTCAGAAATTAGCAGCTTACGCCAATGATGAAAGTAGTCAGAAAGAATTTATGCATATCAAATATAAAAATAAATTAAGACTGGCCGAATATATTAAAATTCATAATGGAATCGAGGTAGATCCAGAATCCATTTTTGATGTTCAAGTGAAACGATTACATGAATATAAGCGCCAGTTGCTGAATATTCTTCATGTAATGCATTTATATAATATGCTAAAGAAGAATCCACAGATGGATTTCTATCCAAGAACTTTCATATTTGGGGCAAAAGCGTCTGCAGGGTATAGAAGAGCCAAGGCAATTATTAAGTTAATTAATAACGTTGGTGAGGTTGTCAATAATGATAACACCATTGACGGTAAGATAAAGGTAGTATTCATAGAGAATTATAGGGTGTCCAATGCAGAATTGATCTTTGCAGCGGCGGATGTATCAGAACAGATATCAACGGCAAGTAAGGAAGCCTCTGGAACAGGTAACATGAAGTTTATGTTAAACGGTGCTTTGACGCTTGGAACTCTAGATGGAGCCAATGTTGAAATAGTGGAAGAGGTTGGTCCAGAAAATGCGTTTATCTTTGGATTAAGTGCAAATGAAGTAATTTCATATGAGCAAAAAGGTGGCTATAATCCGAAAGAGATCTATAACATGGATCAGGATATTCGAACGGTAGTGAACCAGTTGACAAATGGGTTCTACGCATCGGATAATCCAGAGTTATTCCGTGAACTATATAATTCCCTATTAGAGGGTAATAATGGGGAACGTGCAGACCAATACTTCATATTGAAAGATTTTCGCGCTTATGAAGCAGCACAAAAGCAAGTTGAGAAAGCATACCGAAATAGTGCTGGCTGGGCAAGATCCGCGATTCTTAACACTGCAAAATCAGGGAAATTCTCCTCAGATAGAACCATTGAGGAATATGTAAAAGATATCTGGCATTTAACCAAAGTGAATGTAGTGATGTAAATAATTGAAATGAAGCCTTCCGAAAGGATCACCAGACTAGAGCTTTCTTGGTTATCTTTGGGGAGGCTTTTTTATAAGCATTGGGTATTTTTTCTACAATTTTAGAAATACGATGGAATATTTATTACAAAAATGTTATAATATGTAAAAGCAGTGGTAAGTATCATTAATGCGCTTTTCACTATAATTAGGGAGGTTATGTGTATGGATTTGGAGAAAAGGATTATTAAAATACCATCAAGAAAGAGTAGTAAGCTGTTTTTGAAAGTAATACCAGGACATTTTACCACCAACCATTCGCATATCAATTATTACATTGATATGACAACCTTGAAATCTCGCCAAAATGAGGCGACTGAAGTGGCGAGAGTCTTAGTCAACAGATATGTACACACGACCATTGTAGATACCATTATTTGTATGGATGGCTGCGAAGTAGTAGGAGCCTTTTTGGCAGATGAACTAACGAGAGCAGGAATTATGTCTATGAATGCGCACAAGACTATTTATATTACATCACCAGAATTTAATACCAGTGGACAGATGATTTTTAGAGACAACATTCAGCCTATGGTAAAGGGAAAGAATATAATTCTCTTATTTGCAACGGCTACTACTGGTGAGACGATACAGAAAACTTTAGAATGTATCCAGTATTATGGAGGTACTGTACAAGGTATATCAGCTATTTTTAGTGCAGTGGAACAGGTAGATAATAATGTGGTAGATTATGTATTTGGACAAGAGGATATTGCAGATTATAAAACGTATAGTTATACAGAATGTCCATTCTGTAAGCAAAAGCAAAAGATTGAAGCAATTGTGAGTGGTAATGGATATACCAAATTATAATGGTTATACAACAACAGAGAAACTTATATAGATAGTTTCTCTGTTGTTTCAAGACACAATTAAGACATAAAGGAGTTAGTAAAATGAAGAAGAAACAGATCGTAGGAATTGTGATAGCTGGACTTGTATTTGTATTTGTCTGCATCAGTGGAGTATTATCTAATTATTTATCAAATCAGCTGATGAAAGAGACAAATAAAGATATGGTAAGCTTCCTAATGGCAGCAGGGGAGAGTTATGAGCTACCACTAGATCCCTTTATTGGTGTAGTGAAGGTAGAGGGAACCATTGCAGATGTTGAAACATCAGTATTTGAAACAGCATTGTATAATCATCAGGGAACGTTAGATTACATTGATGCTATGATGGATTCGGATGCCAATAGGGGTATCTTGTTATATGTTAATAGCCCTGGTGGTGGAGTTTATGAAAGTGATGAACTATATTTGAAATTAATGGAATACAAGGAAGCTACCAATAGACCAATCTGGACATACATGGGTAATCAAGCATGTTCTGGTGGATACTATATTTCTATGGCTTCGGATCAAGTGGTTGCTAATCGTAATTGCTGGACAGGATCCATTGGTGTTATTATATCCTTAACCAACCTGAAAGGCTTATACGATAAATTAGGAATTCAAGAAATTGATATTACCAGTGGTAAAAATAAAGCCATGGGATCATCTGGGCAAGATATGACTGATGAGCAAAGAGGGATTTTACAAAGCATGGTGGATGAAGCATATGAACAGTTTGTTGGAATTGTTGCAACGGGTAGAGATCTTGACGTAGATACCGTTAAGAGTGCTGCTGACGGCAGAATCTACACAGCAAAACAAGCATTGGATCTAAATCTAATCGATAGTATTGATAGTTATGAAAATATGATAAGTAATTTCTGTGATGAAGTGGGAGATGACGTTGAAATGTACGAGCCTTACAATACAACAACGGATTTGGTTTCCTCACTGTTTTCCATGTATAAAGGTGTAAAAACAAAATCAGATGCGCAGATCGTAACGGAATATTTAGAAAATAAGGGAAATGGGGTGCTGATGTATTATGCAGAACCAGGACAATACTAATTTGATATATGGCGGATTTTTTGTCCGGCTAGCAGCCTATTTTATTGATATCTTATTAATGGGAACCTTATTATTAGTAATTAAAGTACCTTTCTGGATTGCGACCATTGTTAACTCAAATAATTTATTGCAGAAACCATTTTTGTTTCATTTTTCTGCAACAGATATATTTTTCTACTTATTGGGAGTACTATATTTTGTTCTTATGACTTATCTATCTGGTGCTACTATTGGGAAAAAATTGCTTCGACTTAGAGTGATTGCAACCGATCAAACTAAACTAACCTTGTTCAATGTGATTTACAGAGAAACCATAGGGAGGTATTTGTCTACTGTAATCTTATGGATTGGTTATTTTCTCGTTGGCGTAGATAAGGAGAAAAAGGGTCTACATGATATTTTGTGTGATACGAGAGTGGTTTATGACTTTAGTTTAGAAACGCATTTATCACCAGAGCAATCAAGACAATATGAATTAGGACAAGTTGAATCAGAACAATATGAATCAGATCAGTTTGTGCCAGAACAAGTTGAGTCAGATCAGTTTGAAACGGAAAAAGTTGATGTAGAACGAATTGCTGGAGAACAAATTGAAATAAATCAGGTAGAATCAGAACAAGTGGAGTTTAACCAGCCAGGATTAGAAGAGGAATCAGGGGAAGAAGTACCACTTGATGAAGTTCCATCAGAACAGTCTGCTACATTGGAAACACAACCAGAAGCAACAGAATCTGATATAAATACGGAAACAAGTTCAGGTGTAAAGAAATACCAAGCTGCAACATACTACCAAAAGAAACAGTTATAAATAAAATTTTTAGACTATGATGGAATTTGGATAATAGGAAAAGAAATTTAAATTTATAAAAAATTAAAACAATTGTATAATAAAAGCACTTCTGGAGAGAATATTATCAGAGGTGATTATAGTGAAAAATCAAAATTTGAATACGTTGTTCAAAGGGAAAGGATTCTATGTTTCACTTGGTATTGGAGCAATAGTTTTAGCTGCAATCGGAAGTATTAGCTATAATATGTTTGGAGGAAATCAGGATGAGGCTTCGCCTAAACAACAGAACCATACGGTTCAAGAGGCTGTTGTTGACGATGATGAAGCGGATGATACTTCTATACCAGACCTGCCGGTTGCAACACAGGTACCAGTTTCAGAAGAGGAATCAGACTTCCTAGTAGAGGATGACGGTGTAACAAAACCTATTACAAATGAGGTAGATACAACTACCAAAACAACTACAGAAGAAGTAGCAGAAGAGGAGGAAGCTCTGCCGGTAATTAATACGGATAATAATAAAACAGAGAAACTTCACTTCAATGAGGACAAAGGTCTTCTATGGCCAATTACAGGGAATGTAATAATGAACTACAGCATGGATAGTACTATTTATTTCCAAACATTAGCACAATACAAATGCAATCCAGCACTTATTATAGCAGGAAAAGTTGGTTCAGATGTGTTCTGTGCAGCTGATGGCATTGTAACAGATATTGTTGAAGATGAAGAAACAGGAGTAACAGTAACTACAAATGTTGGGGACGGATATTACATTGTTTATGGACAGTTAAATAAGAAAGATTTAACTGTAGAAGTTGGAGATAGTATAGCAGAGGGTAATGTGATATCAACCATTGCTGAACCAACTAAGTACTATGTTGTGGAAGGAAGCAATCTATACTTCCAAGTATTAGAGGGAGAAGATACAGTAAACCCAATGCTCTTATTAAGGTAAGTGATTCTTGATTAGGAAGTCTGTGTATAATGCGCAGACTTCTTTTCGTGGAGTGAAAGTCAATTTGCACATAATTATGTTTGTAAAGTAAAGTGATACACAATATAACTTGTTTCGCGACACGCTCTCGCTTGGATGAAGTTCGTAGTGGTACGTAAGGCCTAAAAAACAGGCCTCGGTTCTAAAGAACAGAACCTAAGTACCAACGACTTCATAACAGTTGCTCATCAAATTATATTGTGTATCACTTTCGTAAGTGTATCGATGGTGCAAATTGACAAATGCAGGTTACTCAAAGGAACTTTTAAACATAACATCTATAATTCTATGATTATTTTTGTATTATAGACAACGCACGCTTCTTTTGGTAGTTCATACTATATTATATGGAGCCTATCATATGATTTGTGAAAAATGCAGCTACATAAAATATGCAACCGAAATTATTTTTACTTAGTAGAAAGGGTTCCCGGGCAGCTCATTTTTCAATATGGATAAGAAACAAGTATTATTCGGTTGCTTTATAATAGATTTGTTGAAATGCCGTGGCTGAATTGTCAGTATGAGATTTTGCTGCGGCTATACTATTTTAGAAAAGGGTTATCTATGTAACTAAAGTTTAGTAATGATTTTGTATTTTGGATTAATTTGGTATGAAGTGCTTGCGGGTGTAGGTAAAATATGATATAACTACAAATGAAATAATTTACAAAAATATAAAAGGGAATGAGAGAGAAAGGGTTGAAACTATGAAAAAATTATGTTCAAACAAAATTTTTAAAACAGCATTATTCATGGCATTCATGATTACCGTATTTGCTTTGAATAAAGATTATGCTAAGGCAGCAGCTGGAGAGGTTGTAGATTATACTACAAAACAAACAGTAACTGAAATGACTCCTTACCAGATTACAACAGGTGATGAAGCGGATTTGTCAAAATATGGTGCATATGATATTTTTGTACCAACTACAACAGGAGAACTTGTTGTACCAATTAGGATTCCAAGTAAAGGACTGTTATATAGTTTATATGGTGATTCCAATAATTCTACATCTACTTTTTATGTAGACTTTTATAGTGATGCAGCATGCACATCCGAAGTTAGCTATAGTAGTTATACTGGATTTGCTGAATTCCCAAAAGAAGGAATATATTATATAAAGTTCAAGACATACTCTTCTATTCCAGTAACAGGAGACTCTGCATATATAGGATTTGACTGTCAGTTTTTTGATGGTAGCAATACTGAATTAAAAAATAAGACATGGCAATGTTCTGGTTTAATAGATTCAACTACACCAATCTATTATAAAGTAGAAGTTAATAAAACAGGATTTATTAAAGTAGATTTTCTGTCTGAATATAGCACGTATGTAACATTATGTTCTAGTAGTAAAAAAGAAATTTCAGACGAATGCTATATCTCTAGCTCAAAACCAGATGCAGCATTTGCGGTAAAAAAAGGAACATATTACTTAAAAGTAAAATCAAATTCAGATCTAATTAGAGTAAGATCTTCAGCAACAGCTGTTACAGATGCAAGTGGTAGCTCAAAGAGTAAAGCAAAGGCATTAAAAATTGGATCAGCAAAAAAAGGATTATTACTACCTGGTGATAAAACTAGCAAAAACGATTGGTTTAAGTTTACATTAACCAAATCTACAAAGTTAAATCTTATTGTAAGTGGTAATGTTTCATCTGGTAAGATTAGATATGAATTGACAAGTGCCAATATCGGCGGAAGTATCACTGGCTATCTATATCAAACAGATGACAGCGATACGACATCCCTTAAAACTTGGACTACGGAATCTTTACCAAGAGGAACATACTATATTAGAGTGTATAAAGATGATAGCAAGACAAGTGGAAACTATTCCATTAAAGTTGCAAAAAGATAATAGATTTGAGGAGATCATAATGATCTCCTCTTTTAATGTAACAATTTATTAAAATTGGTTTATGCATTTAGATTACGTAGTCAGCATCATCTCTTCAATCATACTCCAAGTTACAGGTCGGCTAAACAGATAACCTTGACCATAATCACATTGGTTGGACTTCAGTAAGGATAACTGGTCATCTGTTTCAACACCTTCAGCTACCATTTCTAGTTCTAGATCATGGGTAAGTTTGATAACGGATTGGACGATAACACTATCTTCCCCGTTTTCCATAATTCCTTTTACGAAATTTGCATCCAGTTTTACTACATCAATAGGTAAATTCTTTAAATAGGTTAAGGAAGAGTAGCCGGTTCCGAAATCATCTAGAGCAATTTTGATACCCATATCACTGATTTCTTTTAGCACCTTTCTAGAGATATCCATGCGCTCAATTAATACGGATTCTGTTATTTCTAATTGAATTTCCTCTGGAGTTAGGTTTGTTTTGGCGAGAAGATTCTGTATTTCGGAAACAAATCCTTCTTGAATCAAGCTTTTTCCAGATACGTTGATTGACATTTTAAGATGTGGATAGCCTAGGTCTTCCCATTCTTTCTTTTGGAGGAATGCGGTACGTAAAACCCAACGTCCTATATCGTGAATCAGTCCACTTTCTTCTGCGATTGGTATAAATTCCATTGGGGAAATGAAACCTCGCTCAGGATGGTTCCAGCGTATCAGGGCTTCAACACCATTTAATTGATTGGTTTCTAAATCCATGATTGGCTGATATAGTAATACGAACTCTTCGTTTCGTATGGCTTTATGTAATTCGTTGTTCAATGTTATTTGTTTTAAATTCTGTATTCGAAGTTCATCATGGTAGAAACAGAAGCTGTCCTTACTATTTTTCTTCACAGCATACATGGCAATATCAGAGTTACGAAGTAGGAGGGAAAGGGTATCTGCCTGATCAGGATACATTACAATTCCCATACTTACGGAAACATAGAAATCTTGATTCTCATAACGCCAAGGTCTTCGGAAATAGTATAGTAGATTTTGAATCTGTTTCATAATATCAGTTTCTGTGGAGATCTTATCCAGAATAATGGCGAACTCATCTCCACCCATTCTTGCAGCAAATCCATTAGAACTTATGCTATCTAATAAATTTTTTGAAACATGCTTTAGAAACTGGTCACCTGCTAGGTGTCCTAATGTATCATTAATATTCTTAAAATTATCCACATCCATATAAATAAATGCAAATTTGTTCTGATCAGGGGAGTTCATAAGGTTATTACATTTGTTCTCGAACCAGGATCGATTGGGCATACCTGTTAGGGTATCGTAATAAGCCAGTTTATGAAGTTCATGTTCGATTGCTTTTTGTTTTCTTAAATTATGTTCCAATTTATGAATAGCACCTTGAAAAAGCAATAGTTTCTTGAGTACAATACTAAAGATTAAAAGTACTGTAAATATCACATAAGCCCATCCTTTATAGATGCTAATCACTCTTAAATTGGCTGCATGATTAGTTAAATGGCTAATCCACTCATCCGGAAATGCAATCCAGACAATTCCAAGTAGCCCACAAATGATAGCTATTTTGAAGGATTCCTGAAAGGGATGAATCTGACTGTTGGAGAGTAGATAGTAATTAACATCTTGATTACCCTTTATTTTTTTATTTAGCATGTTTCCTGTGTTTCGTATACTTGATATGTCCATATAAGTTACCTATATTCTATAAGGATTAGATTTTAAATGATTGCACTGCAGTACTTAATTTCTCTGATATGCTTGCTTGGGTCTGAGCAGTAATTGCAACCTGTTCCATTACTTTATTTAACTCGTTAATGCTAGTAAGAATTTCTTCAGAATCATTGGAAGTATCCTCCATATTGGAAGATATATTCTGCATCACGTTACTTATTTCTTCGGTTGAAGCACTCAATTCTTCCGTCATTGCTGCTATTGTCTGCGAAAAATCGCTGACATAAACAGCATCCTTCTCGTATTGCTCTCCGGTTTCAATCAATAAGTTGTAATCATCATTTACCCTAGTTGCAATAAAGTCTAAAATATCTTTCGCATTTACGGATAGGTTGTCAACGGCATGTTGAACATTACTAACTACATCTTGAATGTTTTTTACATACCCAGCAGATTGTTCTGCTAATACTTTTACTTGTTCTGCAACTACAGCAAAGCCTTTCCCTTGATCACCAGCTCGGGCTGCTTCGATTGCTGCGTTAATCGCAAGTAGATTAGTTTGTGATGCAATATCAGCAATTGATTTAGCGATTAAGTTAATCTCATCGACTACTTTTCCTTCTTCAATCGCTTTTCTGATTTTACGTTCTTTTTCTTGGTATATCTGATCAGCTAATTGTTTGGACTCAACGCCAAGTTGTTTGGTTTTAGTTGCTCTGTTTCGAATTTGGATGGATTCCTCACTACTTTTATTTGAATCTTCTGCTAGTTGATTGACCCCTCTGTCAGCTTCTTCTACCGTAGAAGATAATTCAGTGGACATGTCATTTACACTTTCCATGTTTTCTACAATGGACGATGTACTTTGATCAATGGATTCCATGTTAGAACTAAGTTCTTCAATGGTAGCGGATAGTTCTTGACTAGAAGCAGATACTTGCCCAGCTTGTTCCATTACGTTTTCAAGAATCGCTTTAATTTTATCTTTTGCTTTATCTAAAGCACGAATCATGTGTCCAAGTTCATCGTTGCTTTTAGAAGTAACTGAATAAGTTAAATCACCTTCACCCAAAGCTAGGGCAAAATTAACACCTTTTTTAACCTCTTTGCCAATATATAAGGAGAGATATAGGCCGATTCCAGCTGCATATAGGAAGCCGATAATAGAAAGAGAAAGCATCAAAAGTTTGCTACCATTATAATATGAGATATTATCTTCGTTTTCTTGGGATGCAATTTTCTGGTTTGTGGAAATCATTTGATTGATATCCGTAAATAGCTGCTCGCGGATTTCAGCCGCTGCTGCTGACTGGCTTTTCGCTTCATCATAATTTCCAGAGGATGAGAGACTAAGGTTATCATTTACATATTCTAAATACTGGTTGGATAGATCAAGGAAACTACCATATTGATCTCTTGTTTCTTCTGAGAAATTACTTTTCCCATAGGCTTCAATATTTGCTTGAAATTCTTCCTGTAAGCTTTTTATACTTTCTGAAGCCTCGGCAGTATATGCGGAATCTGCCTTATCTTCCATCGTCACTGCATAAAAGCGGATATCTGAAAGATTTTCTTTCATTGTATGTAATAGATCGATATTTTTAAGATTTACCGAATATAAACTGGCTGCATTTTGTTGGATTGCGGCATTCGCTAGTGTGCCAATGGAACCAACAATACCTAATAAAATAGAGATGGATATAAAACCTGCTAATAATTTTGTTCTGATGGATGATTTTCTAACTGCGTTCATAATGTATCCTCCTTTTTCCCATACGCTTTTGTGTTTGAAACAGTGTAATCCTAAAATATGAACATATTGTGAATAAATTCTGACTTTTTTATTTAATTTGTTAAAAATAAGACAATAAAATCTTAATTTAATAAATAATTGCAAGGTATTACATTAATTTTGTAAATTATATTCAAATTATGTAAGGACATACAATCAATTACAAATGAAAAAGTCGCGTCATTCATATGCATGATCATACGGCATGTACTTAAAATTTAGTTTAAAGGTCAAAAAAGCTTGGAGTTTACCATCCAAGCTTTTTTTATACTTGTATTAAGTTATAAGATAAGGAATCATAATCATTGTATTTATAACGTAGTTATAAAGGATGAGAAGCTTTAAAAATTTTAAAAACTACTTATGGCATGTTGCTAATAAACTGATACATAAGAATAAAGTGGCAAATGCTCCCACCCATTACAAAGAGATGGAATATTTCATGTGAACCAAATTGCTCATGCTTACTATTAAAGATAGGAAGTTTTAAAGCATAAATTATACCACCCACAGTATAGATAATGCCACCAGCTAATAACCAATTAAAGGCACCTTGTGGGAGTGAATTAATGATTTGGGTAAACGCTAGTACACAAGTCCATCCCATGGCAATATAGATAACGGAAGATACCCATTTTGGGCAGAAGACCCAAAAAGCTTTTAGTAAAATGCCACCAATAGCCATGCCCCATATAAGGAGAAACATTGTAATTCCCAATTGTCCACCAAGAACAATTAAGCAAACGGGAGTATAAGTTCCTGCAATTAAGACAAAAATCATCATATGATCAAATTTTTTTAATAGTTTATTGGCTCGTTCTGTTAAGTCGAAGGTATGATAAATGGTGCTGGCAGCATATAGTAGAATCATACTCGCTATAAAAATAGATAATGATATTAGATGTATGGAGTCAGGCTGTCTAGCAGCTTTAATCAGAAGTGGTAAAGCTGAAAAAACGGCCATTAGCATTCCAATAAAATGTGTGATAGCACTCCCTGGATCTTTTGGTTTTAATCTTTTATGTGGTTTTTCCCTGTTGCTATTCTTGTCATGAATCATAATAATTACCCCTTTCAAATAAATTTTTCTTTATATATAGAATATACATGATGTGAAAAAATATTCATATCATGTAGTAATTAAAACTACATCTTGTAATTTAGATATTACATCTATTTTTGAAATCCGTCAATAGGTTAAGAAAAAATATTTCCTAATGTAACAAGTAATGCTATAATGGTATACAAAATACGAGGTACGAGGTGAAAGCAATGGATTTAAATATTGGAGATATAATTAAACTAAAGAAGCAACATCCTTGCGGAAGTCAAGAGTGGGAGATCCTTAGGGTTGGAATGGATTTTCGATTGAAATGTATGGGGTGTGGACATCAAATTATGCTCCCAAGAAAGCAAGTGGAAAAAAGTATTCGAGGAGTCACTAAAAAAGAAGAAATAAAGGGGTAATAAAGTGAAAAAGATCATAGAAGTTGGGAAAGAGAGAAATGGGCTTTGGTTGGATGCTGATATAACATTTGCACAAACCGATGCTTGGTTTGGACATGTTACCAAAAATTTAAAAATGGATATTATTCGTCCTTTCCCTAAGGATGGCGAAAAATTTCCATGTATTGTTTGGATTTGTGGGGGCGCATGGCTTCAGATGGATATTCATGCACATCTACCCAATCTGGTTGAACTGGCAAGAGAAGGATATGTTATTGCCAGTGTAGAGTACAGAGATAGTAATCAGGTTAAATTTCCAGGTCAACTAAAAGATGTAAAAGCTGCAATCCGGTATCTGAGAGCAAATGCAGATAAATTTCAGATAGATAGTACACGTATCGGAGTTATGGGAGAATCAGCAGGAGGCCATCTTGCTGCCATGACTGCCGTTACGGGTGATAGAAAAGAATTTGATGAAGGGCTATATCTAGAATACTCTAGTGCAGTTCAGGCAGCATGTCCCTGGTATCTTCCTTGTGATTTTGATAAAATGAGTAAAGCAAGTAACGGGGATAGTGCTATGTCACCAGAATCATGGCTTATCGGAGCAGATGTAACAAAAAATCTTGATCTTATTGATGTGGCTAGTCCGTTTCAATATATTAATGAAAGTACGCCTCCGTTTCTATTACTACATGGAACCAATGATACCACGGTACCATATGAACAAAGTGAAGCAATGTATGATGCTTTAGAAGCGAATCATGTACCCGTAGACTTATTTGGAATTGAAGGAGCGAATCATGCGGATATTCATTTCTTTCAACCACAGATCATGAATATAATAATAGAATTTTTTAATAAAATATTAAAATAAATTAATGCTTGAAATTTTTTACATCATATGATATAATGTGATTTCGTGAGACATTTAATAGAATTTTCCTTGTTCTTCTCCAATAAGCCGGCTAAAAATAGGCCAGGCATAACAGGTTATATTCAGGATAACCGATGAGTGGGAAGGGCCAGAGACCAAAAGGAGGTGCAAGCAACTATGAATAAGTATGAATTAGCCTTAGTTGTAAATGCAAAAATCGAAGACGATGCTAGAGTAGCAACTGTTGAGAAAGTGA
This sequence comes from Bacillota bacterium, assembly GCA_023420935.1. Classification (GTDB taxonomy): domain Bacteria; phylum Bacillota; class Clostridia; order Lachnospirales; family Lachnospiraceae; genus Mobilisporobacter. Next base: position 76,886 of record JAEZUR010000039.1, read on the forward strand.
AAGAATATATCACTAGATTCGGCGGAACAATCACTAACATTGATGAATGGGGTAAGAAGAGATTAGCTTACGAAATTCAGAAAATGAAAGAAGGATTCTACTACTTCATTCAATTCGAATCTGATTCAGATTGCCCAGGCGAGCTTGAACAAAGAGTTCGTATTATGGAAAACGTTATCAGATATTTATGCATTAGACAGGACGCATAAGCAAAGGAGGTATTCCTTTATGAATAAAGTGGTACTAATGGGTCGTTTAACAAGAGATCCTGAAGTAAGATACTCTCAAGGAGAGAGTTCATTAGCAATAGCAAGATATACTTTGGCAGTTGACCGTAGATTTAAACGTCAGGGAGAAACTCAGGAAGCAGATTTTATTACTTGCGTAGCATTTGGTAAAGCAGGAGAATTTGCTGAGAGATATTTCAAACAGGGCACAAAGATTGCGGTTACAGGTAGAATCCAGACAGGTAGTTATACCAACAAGGATGGCCAGAAAGTTTACACAACGGAAGTTGTAGTAGAGGATCAGGAATTTGCCGAAAGTAAGAATGCAGGTGGTAGTGAAGGTGGATATCAGCCATCATCCAGACCAGAGCCAAGTCAGGCAGCTGGTGACGGATTCATGAATATTCCAGATGGAATTGATGAAGAATTACCATTTAATTAAGCAGTAATATTATGGATAAGGAGGTCATTATTATGTCATTTAATAGAAGCGACAGAGGCGATAGAGGCGATTCTCCAATGAAGAGAAGAGGCGGACGCAGAAGAAAGAAAGTTTGTGTATTCTGTGCAGATAAAAACCATACAGGTATCGATTATAAAGACGTGAATAAATTAAAAAGATATATCTCTGAAAGAGGTAAAATTCTTCCTAGAAGAATCACAGGAAACTGTGCAAAACATCAGAGAGCTCTTACAGTGGCAATCAAACGTGCAAGACACATCGCATTAATGCCATACACTTTAGATTAATAAAAATGGGAATGAAGTTCTCCCTTGGTGAAACCTAAACCGCATTTTATGCTGATGACTTCTGTGATATTTTTATCGCAGAAATCATCAGTTTTTTTATTTCTGCGTAATTTAAAGGAGGATTTTATATGTTAACTAGTTTGTCTTTGATTTTTTTATTAGGGTTGTTGCTTGGTTCCATTTTTAACAAACTTAAATTACCAAGCCTATTAGGAATGATTATCACGGGAATGATTCTTAGTCCCTATGCACTTAATCTATTGGATGATTCTATATTATCTATATCTTCAGATTTAAGACAATTGGCACTTGTTATTATCCTAACAAGAGCCGGCTTGTCGCTAGATATAGCAGATCTAAAAAAAGTAGGGAGACCTGCAATTTTAATGTGTTTTGTACCAGCATGTTTTGAAATTGTGGGAGCTATAGTATTTGCACCTAAACTATTAAATATGTCAATACTGGAAGCAGCAATTATGGGTTCTGTAATCGCGGCAGTATCCCCTGCGGTGATAGTGCCTAGGATGATTAAATTAATGGAAGAGGGATACGGCAGAAAACATAGCATACCTCAGATAGTACTGGCAGGTTCTTCTGTAGATGATGTCTTTGTTATAGTAATATTTACAGCTTTAATATCGCTTGCTACAGGTAACCATATATCAGCCAGTAGTTTTCTACAGATACCAGTCTCTATTATACTTGGAATAGTATTAGGGATAGGGATTGGATTGATATTAACAATATTCTTTAGAAAGTTGCATATGAGGGATTCCGTAAAAGTATTGATTATATTAGGCGTATCATTCATGCTGATAGAGTTGCAAAATAGATTAGAAGGAGTTGTACCAATATCAGGATTACTAGCTATTATGAGTATAGGAATCATTATGAATCATAAATACAATACACTAGCTAAAAGACTATCGGATAAATATAATAGATTATGGGTTGCGGCAGAGGTAATTCTCTTTGTATTAGTAGGAGCCTCAGTTGATCTAAGTTACGCATTTAAAGCTGGATTATTTGCTATCATTATAGTATTAGGCGCTTTGGTATTTAGAATGCTAGGAGTATTAACATGTTTATTAAAGACCAGATTAAATAAAAAGGAACGCATATTTTGCATGTTGGCATATACGCCTAAAGCAACGGTACAAGCAGCAATTGGGTCTATACCACTGACTATGGGGCTTGCGTGTGGTCAAAAAGTTTTGACAGTAGCTGTTTTGGCTATACTCATTACAGCACCGTTTGGGGCATTATGTGTAGATAGATCATATATGAAACTTTTAAATAAAGACTAATTCATAGTGAACTTAATATAAGAGCAATAGCAGTAAATTCTATCTGTTATTGCTTTTTCTATTCTTACTTTAACTGATTGGGTTATACACTTGGTTTTAAAATAGATAATGTTCATCATATTATCTGAGTGTAAATAAATAATATATTGGAAGAAAGGAAAATATAGGTTATAATTAACTTTAATATGACGGAATTAAAGTAACAAAGATACTGTTTAGTATTTCTAAGAGGAAATATGGGGGGATATGATGTTAGGAAAAGAAAAATGTAAGATCTTAAAAGAAATCAGACAAAAAATAGCGGAAGAAAATAATATTGAATACATAACTTCTGAATGCAAACACGCAGGGAATTGTAAAGGAACCTGCCCAAAATGTGAAGAAGAGATACAACAACTGGAACGAGAACTTAATAATAGAAAAAGGGCAGGAAAGACCGTTGCTATTGTGGGAGTGGCTCTTGGGGTCACGTTAGGAGCCATGGGTTGTAAAGCTATCGCTACGATGATAGAGGATTCTGGATATGATGAACTTCAGGGAGTGGCTGTACCTGCACCGCTAGAAGGAGACGTAGCTGCACCTGAAGAAACACCTGATAATGTGAATGAATGCACAGTAGAACCAACTATCGAGAATGAAAGCCAGGATGAGGAATGATACCATATGAAAGAGTTATTACTGCCGGTGTTTGCAATCTCTAGGCACCGTATGGGTATAGATGGAGAAGGAATAACAACGTTAGTAACAACCTATGGGTGCCCATTAAAATGCTCCTTTTGTTTAAATCCAGAGTCCTGGGATGACAACACGAAAGTAATAAATTACACCAGCGAACAATTATATAAGCAACTGAAAGTGGATCATTTGTACTTTTTGGCCACAGGTGGTGGAGTGACTTTTGGTGGCGGTGAGCCCTTATTGCATCCAGCTTTTATACAGGAGTTTAAGCAAACATGTGGATCAGAGTGGACAATTACCGTGGAAACCAGTCTTAATGTGGATTGGCAAGCCATTGAGATGGTCTTGGACGCTGTAGATTATTTTATTATAGATATAAAAGATATGAATCCTAAACTATATCAATCCTATACGGGGAATGATAATATCAAGGTGATAGCTAACCTTAGTAAAATCTTAGAACGAATAGACCCAGAGCGAATCACGGTAAAAGTTCCATTCATACCTGGTTACAATACGGAAAGCGATATGGATTATAGTATCGAAGCTTTAAAGAAAATGGGAGTCACCAATATTAATAGATTCAATTATGTTGTAAGAACTTAATTTCTGAAAGTCGTATGCACAAAGGCGATATAGGTATATTTACATATATAATATAAATTGGAAATTATTTCATAAATCTCTTCCAAAAATAGTAATAAGATGCTAACATAGTAATATGTAAAAGGAAGAGGAGGAAGTAAAATGAAATTATCAAGAAAGTTACAAAAAGCAGTTGTTCTGGCACTTGTAGTGGTTTTACTGTTTGGTGTGTTTGGTTTACCGATTCAGAGAATTCAAGCAGCAACAGATACAACAGCGCCAACTTCAACCACTCAAGAATCAATTTTACCTGCCAATAGTGTTTCTAGTGGTGACATCGTTATATTATATGATAATGATGTACATTGTGCTGTTGATGGTTATGCAAGTATTGCAGCGTTAAAAAAGGATATGAAAGAAAAGACGGATTATGTTTCTGTTGTATCGAATGGAGATTTTGCGCAGGGAGCAACCATTGGTGCCTTATCTCAGGGAGAGAATATTATTAAAATTATGAATCAGGTTGGTTATGATGTAGTTACGCTAGGCAATCATGAATTCGATTATCAGATTAGTCAATTATTAACATTAACAAAGATGTTGAACAGTAAAGTTGTAAGTTGCAATTTTATGAATTTACAAAAAAATAAGCCAGTTTATAAAACATATACCATAAAAAAATATGGCGACAAAAAGGTAGCCTTTGTAGGTATCACAACACCTGAATCCATAACCCAATCCACACCAGCTTATTTCCAAAATAAAAAGGGTGAATACATTTATGGTTTTTGTAGTGATAAGTCTGGGAAAGCTTTATATAATCGTGTTCAGAAAACAGTAAATGCAGCAAAGAAGGCAGGCGCGGATTATGTAGTTGCACTTGCCCATTTGGGTGATGAGTCAACCACTAGGTGGACATCAGAAAGTGTGATTAATAATACAACGGGTATCGATGTTGTTTTGGACGGTCACTCGCACAGTATCTTTGCAGAAATGATGGTAGAAAACATGGAAGGCAAAGAGGTTCCTGTATCATCTACTGGAACAAAATTTGAAAATATCGGAGAACTTATTATAGAAAAGGATGGCGATATTTCTACACAGTTAGTATCGTTAAAAGAATATACAAAAACTGATTCAACAATTAAAGATTATATTGCTTCTATAAAAAAAGAATATGAAGCTGAGATCTCAAAAGTAATAGGTAAAACAACGGTAGATTTAACTACGTTAAATGCCACAACCAAAAAACGTGCTGTACGTAATGCTGAGACAAATCTTGGTGATTTCTGTGCAGATGCACTACGTACCGTTCTGGACGCAGATGTGGCAATTATGAATGGTGGAGGAATTCGAGCAGATATTGCAAAAGGAGATATTACGTATAATCATTTACTTACCGTATTTCCATGGAGCAATATGGGATGTGTAGTAGAAGCTACCGGCCAAGAGATTATGGATGCGCTTGAAATGGGTGCGAAAAATTATCCACAAGAGAATGGCGGTTTCTTACAAGTATCTGGAATGACATATGAAATTAATACTTCAGTTACATCCACTGTATCAGTGGATGATACAGGAATGTTCCAGAGTGTAAATGGAGCGTATCGAGTACAAAATATTAAAATATGGAATAATAAGACAAAAACATATGACAACTTAGACCTTAAGAAAAAATATAAACTTGCAGGAATTAATTATACATTAAAGAGTTGTGGTGATGGATTTACCATGTTTAAGGATAATAAAATTCTGAAGGATGAAGTTGCTGTTGATAGTCAAATCTTAATTACGTATTTGACAGAATACCTCAACGGTGTGGTAGGCGATGATTACGCTAACCCAACAGGACAGGGAAGAATCATTATAAAATAATTATATAATAAAGGTCTTGCATTTTGTTTATGCAAGACCTTAATAATTCATAAACAAAGCAAAATAATAACAGATGCCTGCTTTTCATCATATATTATTAAGACAGATAATTTAAGGTAAATGATATGAAAAGAAGTCATATATTTAATGATCCTAAGATATACCGCATATTTCCAGCGCAAGTGGACACTCAGAATTTTGGGAAATTACAGGTACGTTGTACATCAGAAGGATTTAGGCCAATTGAAAACGCCACCATTCAGATTACTCAAGCTGATAACCCGACTAAAGTTATAGAAGAAATAAAAACGAATAGCAATGGTTTAACAGAAGAAATAGAACTGCCAGCACCACCTATAGATTATAGTTTGGATTCTACAGTGATGGTTCAGCCATATGCCGAATATAATCTATCTGCCAATGCAGTAAATTATGGAAAAGTTAACGTTGCAAATGCTGAGATATTACCTGAAGTTACAGCTCTTCAAGAAATTACGTTAAGAGAGCAAGGAGAAGAAAGTCTTTATGTGGTAGCTCCACATACCTTATTCTATGAATATCCTCCCAAAATAGAAGAAGCGGAGATAAAAACTAAATTTGAAACGGGCGAAATTGTTTTATTAGAAGTCGTTATACCAGAGTTTGTAATTGTCCATGATGGACCACCTACCGATACGGCAGCCAGCAATCATTATGTACGATTTCGAGATTATATCAAAAATGTTGCTTCCAGTGAAATCTATGCAACTTGGCCACAAGAAACTATACGAGCTAATGTATTAGCTATCTTATCTTTTACGTTAAATCGCGTTTTTACCGAATGGTATAAAAATCAGGGATATAGCTTTACCATTACATCCTCAACTGCATTTGACCACAAATGGATCAATGGAAGAAATATTTTTAGTAATGTAGGATTGATAGTTGATGAATTATTTACAAATTATTTATCACGACCTAATGTAAAACAGCCAATACTAACACAATACTGCGATGGACGCCAGGTTCAGTGCCCCAATTGGATGACACAGTGGGGATCAAAAGATCTAGGGGAACAAGGATTAACTGCTATTGAAATACTACGGCAGTTTTATGGAAGTTCAATCTACATTAATCGAGCCAATCAAGTATCCGGTGTACCTTCTTCTTGGCCAGGTAATAATCTTACGATAGGATCATCAGGAGCAAATGTAAGAATGATACAGGAACAGCTGAATCGTATATCGGACTCATATCCTGCTCTTCAGAAAGTTGCAGTAGATGGTCAGTTTGGACAGAAAACAGCGGATGCAGTAAAAACATTTCAACAGATATTTAATCTGCCTCCAACGGGTGTGGTTGATTTGCCTACTTGGTATAAAATCTCTGGTATTTATGTGGCTGTTTCTAGAATAGCGGAGTAAAAATCTGGGGTTGCATTAAAATAGTTATACAGCTATGTCAGGCATTATCGTTGAGATGACATAGTAAGAGAATGAAAAAGGTAACGAGTGGATTTCGGAGTAACAGGAAACACTTGGAGCCTTTTTATTTTTTATATTTTTGTATGATATAATATATCTTGACATTTGATGCAAAGCATACTATACTAAAAATGCAAAGTAAACATTGCATAGGAGAAGAAAATTGAAAACAAAAATAAAAGAATTGAGAAAACAGAATAAGCTATCCCAAGAAGAACTGGCCTTAGCGGTTGGGACAACGAGACAAACGATTACCTCAATAGAAGTTGGTAAGTACACGGCATCACTAGTTTTAGCTTATAAGATAGCGAAATATTTCGACTTGAGTATAGAGGAAGTATTTGATTTTTCAGAAGTGGAGGAAGAATAGGTGGAGAAGTTTAAAAAGACTTTACAAAAACGAATGATTATATTAATAATGGGGCTTCTTTTTATAATAGGCATTCAAATTCTTAGCTTTAGTAATATTTTAGACCGATTTAGCAATAATACATTTGTAGGTGTAAGGACAGGATTTTTATCAGGGTTATCAGCTAGTCTAGGAATTGTGTTTCTCTATCTAGTTATCTATTATTTTCTAACTTCAAGAAATGAGAATAAGTTGAAATTACTATATAACAAAGAACATGACGAACGTAGGAAAGAAATCAAACAAAAAAGTGGTGGAACGGTTATGTTAGTTAGTTCCATTCTAATTATAATTGCAGCGATTGTTGCGGGATACTTTAATGAGATTGTATTTTATACCCTAATAATATGTGCAACCTTTCAGTTGTATTTAAGTGTCATATTAAAGGTTTACTATACAAGAAAATTATAAAAAACTTGTAGAAGAATCCTTATGGATAGAATTGGAGGTATTATGTGCGGCAGATACTATGTAGATGATGAAACATCGAAAGAAATTCGTAAGATTCTTGAACAAATTGATGCTAAATTTCAAGAGAATAAAAGGAAACGTGGAGAAATCGCACCAACCAATTATGCACCGGTTCTGATTGAATCCAAGGGTAATATAAAACCAGATTTATTTGCATGGGGGTTTCCTGGTTTTCAGAACAAGGGTGTTATAATTAATGCAAGAGCAGAAACGGCTTTCCAGAAGAAGATGTTTCAAGAAAGCCTTTTGTCACGACGTTGTATTATTCCAGCCAATGGATTCTATGAATGGGATAGTAGTAAAAATAAAATATATTTTACTATGAAGAATCCAGAACCGATTTATATGGCTGGGATTTATAATACGTTTGAAGGAGATAACCGATTTGTTATCCTTACGACTGAGGCAAATCAATCCATGATTGATGTTCATAATAGAATGCCACTTATACTAGAAAAGAACATGATTGAACCATGGATTATGGAAAATGCAATGACAGATGAAATTTTACACATGCAACCACCTATGTTAGATAGGGAAGCAGAGTACATGCAAAGCAGGCTAGAACTTTTCTAGACTGCTTTTTTACGTAAGAATGAAATGAATATAATAATTTTCGAAAATAATCGAAAAAATATGTGCAGAACTCTTTTCTATCCATATTATCTATGCTACAATAGGACACATAGCCGAATAAGTGCTATCAATCTATCTTATTAGGAGAATTTATGAACGAAATAACAAAAGTAAAATACGTTAAATGGAATCAAGAATTTGAGGATACATATTTCTATCAGGGAGAGGATTTGGGAGCAAATTATACCAGAGATTTTACAAAATTTCGTTTATGGGCACCAACTGCACAGAGTGTTATGGTTAATCTATACCGTCAGGGAATAGGAGATAATTTAATTGAAACTACTCCATTGGTTAAAGCAGACAAAGGAACCTGGATTGCACAGATTAATGGAGATTTAGATAATGAGTATTATACTTATTCTGTCACCGTGGATGGTATTACGAGAGAAGCCATTGATCCCTACGCAAAAGCGGCCGGGGTAAACGGGTTAAGAGGAATGGTAATAGACATGGAAAAGACAAATCCACTTCATTGGGAAGTGGATAGGAAACCAGAATTTAAGACAATCGAAGACGCAGTAATATATGAACTTCATGTTCGAGATTTATCCATTGATTCCTCATCAGGGATATTGGAGAAGGGAAAATACGTAGGTTTAACAGAGACTGGTACGAAAAATATAGATGGACTTTCCACTGGATTGGATCATATAAAGGAGCTGGGTATTACGCACCTTCATTTACTTCCTGTTTATGATTACGGTACCGTGGATGAATTGAGGCTAGATACACCACAATTTAATTGGGGGTATGATCCGGAGAACTATAATGTGCCAGAGGGTTCCTATGCTACCGATCCATTTCATGGCGAAGTTCGAATTAAGGAATTTAAACAGATGGTAAAGACGCTGCATGAAAATGGAATTCGGGTTGTTATGGACGTAGTTTATAACCACACCTATGCTACGGCGGATTCTACATTTAACAAAATAGTTCCAGGATATTATTATCGCATGGATGGAGAAGTATTTACCAATGGATCTGGTTGTGGTAATGAGACTGCATCGGAGCGCGGTATGGTTCGAAAATATATAATGGATTCTGTACTTTATTGGGCAAAAGAATATCATATAGATGGATTTCGATTTGATCTGATGCAAGTACACGATATGGAAACCATGAGACAGATCGAAAAATCGTTACATGAATTAGACCCAAGTATTATCCTATATGGTGAAGGATGGAAGGGTGGCGATTCTGCTCTGGATGAGACCATTAGTGCGAAAAAGGAAAATGCTTCCCAGTTAGAAGGAATTAGTTTCTTTAATGATGATATTAGAGATGGCATTAAGGGACATGTTTTCTCTTTTAATGAGCCTGGTTTTGTAAACGGTGGCAAGAAAATGGAAGAAGAGATTCGATTTGGCATAGTTGGTGCAATCGCTCATAAGGGAATTAAGAAAAAACCTTGGGCAATCTCACCATCTCAAAGCGTTAATTATGTTTCTGCTCACGATGATCTTAGTCTATGGGATAAACTTGCAACTACTAACCCGAATGATTCCATAGAAGATCGCATTCGCATGAATAAATTAGCAGCGGCCATTGTGTTCACCTCACAAGGGGTACCATTTTTACAGGCGGGAGAAGAAATTCTAAGAACGAAACCATCAGAAGAAACAGGGAAATTATTTGAGGAGAATAGCTTTAAATCATCCGATTTCGTTAATAGTATAAAATGGAATATGAAAAAAGAACATATGGAAATAACTGAGTATTACAAGGGACTCATTGCATTTCGTAAGGAACATCCTGCTTTGCGAATGAGGACAGCACAAGAGGTGAATCGGTTCCTTCGTTTCTTGAAATGGCAGAAGAGGAATGTGGTATCCTATATAATAGAGAAGCCTATAACAGAGGAAAAATCAGAGAAACTATGTGTGATACACAATGCTAATCGTAAAAGTGTAATTGTATCTATTCCAAGAGGAAATTGGAAGATCTATATTGACGGGAAACAAGCAGGCACAAAAGTCATAAGAGAATTTACTGGTAACAAAGTACAAGTAGAACCAATTGCTACTTTAGTTATGTGCCAAGAAAAATAGTGTAAAAGCAAAAAATACTTTAATTCGCTTAGAGATAATGTTATAATTACCATTGAACTCATGGAGGTAAGCGATGAAAAGGAAGATAAAATTAAAGGGTAACTTAAAAACTTATTTAAGATGGCCTTTATTATTAACAGTTTTGCTCATTTGTATGAATATAAGTATTTATATGATTAGTTATCGTGCGGGTATAGTTATGTCCGTATATGTTTTTGTATACTTTATCATTGCTCTTATCTTGTTCTATTATAAAAGATCTGCATTATTAGGCGATTTGGTTCGTTATGCGGCGGACTATGGACAAGTTCAAAAACAACTTTTAAAAGAAATGATTTTACCATTTGCTATTTTAGATATGGAAGGTCATCTTCTTTGGGGAAACAATGAATTTTTAGATATTATACCCAAGGAGAAGGCTGCTAGAAGAACAATTACCAACGCCATTCCAGAGATTACAAAGAATGTTTTGCCGCAAGATGCCTTAGATGAGGAACTTCATATCACATTAAATGATAGAAATTATAAGGTATTAATGCGTAAAATTATTGCGGAAGGGTTTAGTGATAATCAGGTTTGGTCAAGCAATGCAGAATACGAGCAAGAAAGCGATAGCAATGCGCTTATTGCCTTATACCTATATGATGAAACAGAGATCAATGCTTATATTAGAGAGAATAAGGAACAACGCTTAGTAGTAGGCCTTATTTATATCGATAATTATGAGGAATCGTTAGAGAGTATTGACGAAGTAAGACGTTCTCTATTAATTGCATTAGTAGATCGAAAAATTAATAAATATATGCAAAGTATTGATGCAATTGTGAAAAAGTTGGAGAAAGACAAATATATAATTATCTTCAAGCAGAAGTTCTTACCTCAGCTTCAGAGCAGTAAGTTTGCACTGTTGGAAGAAATCAGAACAGTTAACATTGGAAATGATATGGCTGTTACCTTAAGTATGGGTCTAGGTGTGAATGCAGACACTTATCTTCATGGGTATGATTTTGCCCGCGCAGCAATTGACTTAGCCCTTGGTAGAGGCGGAGATCAAGCGGTTGTAAAAGATGGAGAGAAGATCTACTATTATGGTGGTAAGAGTATTCAGGTAGAGCGTAATACAAGAGTAAAGGCAAGAGTTAAAGCACATGCCCTTAAGGAACTAGTAGAAGCAAAAGAACGTGTTGTTATTATGGGACATTCTCTTGCAGATGTAGATTCTTTTGGAGCGGCAGTTGGAATATATCGAATTGTTAAGACCCTAGGCAAGAAAGCAAATATTGTTATTAATGATGTTACTACTTCCGTAAGACCATTAGTAAACCGATTTATTAATAATCCGGATTACGAAGAAGATATGATACTGAGTGGCCCCAAAGCAATGGAAATTGTGGATTTGAATACACTATTAGTCATAGTTGATGTTAATCGTCCAAACTATACAGAATGTAAAGAACTATTGGATTTAACCAAAACAATCGTTATCTTAGATCACCATAGACAGACTGGTGAAGCAGTTGAGAACGCGGTGTTATCTTATATTGAACCGTATGCATCTTCTACCTGTGAAATGGTCGCTGAGATTCTACAGTATATAGGCGATGGACTAAGATTACGTCCAGCAGAAGCAGATGCTATGTATTCCGGTATTATTATAGATACCAATAATTTTGTAACAAAGACGGGCGTTCGAACCTTTGAAGCAGCTGCATTTTTACGACGTAATGGAGCCGATGTCACCAAGATCCGTAAATCTTTCCGAATTGATATGAGCGAATACAAGAAACGGGCAGAAGCAATTCGTAATACAGAAGTATTCTTGGATTATTATGCTATTACAGAATGTGATGGAGAAGGTGTTGATAGTCCAACCATATTAGGAGCGCAGGTAGCCAATGAATTATTGGATATATCTGATATTCGTGCTTCTTTTGTATTGACCAAATTTAATGGGAAAGTATATATTAGTGCAAGGTCAATTGATGAAGTCAATGTCCAACTTGTAATGGAACGTTTGGGTGGCGGTGGCCATATGAGTGTAGCTGGTGCCCAATTAAAAGATTGTTCCATCGAAGAGGGAAAGGCAATGGTCCGCAATACATTAAGTATCATGCAACAGGAAGGTGAACTGTGAGAATCCAATTTTCACAGTTGAATCAATAAATCCAAAGAACACCAATCGTTCTTTGAGACAGTTAGGAGGCTATAAATAGATGGATATTATTTTATTAGAAGATGTGAAAACATTAGGAAAAAAAGGTCAACTTGTAAAAGTAAATGATGGTTATGCAAGAAACTATATATTGCCTAAGAAATTAGGATTAGAAGCAACACCTAAGAATTTAAATGAACTGAAACTTCAAAAGGCTAATGAAGAAAAGAGATTGCAAGAGATACTAGAAGAGGCTCAAAGCTTTGCAAAAGAAATCTCAGAAAAATCGGTAGAAGTTAAAATGAAAGCTGGAGAAGGCGGAAGAACATTTGGATCTATCTCAACCAAGGAAATTGCTACAGCAGCGAAAGAGCAACTTGGATTCGATATTGATAAGAAGAAAATGCAGTTAGCAGATCCAATTAAAAACTTTGGAGTATATCATGTAGGAATTAAACTTCACCCAAAGGTTACTGCTGAATTGAAAGTTAAGGTTACAGAGTTATAGAAACAAAAGAAAGGCAGGGAGCAGATCATGGACGAGGCGTTAATAAAAAAGGTTCTTCCTCATAATGTAGAAGCAGAACAGTCTGTTATTGGTTCCATGATTATGGATAGGGATGCAATCACCACTGCCTCGGAACTATTAAGTTCAGAGGATTTCTATCAACATCAATACGGTGTTTTATTTGATGCCATGATAGAATTATATAGTGAAGGAAAACCAGTCGATTTAATTACACTGCAGAATAAATTAAAAGAAAAAGAACTTCCAGCGGAATTAAGTAGTCTTGAATTTATTAGAGACTTAATAACCGCAGTACCTACTTCCGCTAACGTAAAGTATTATGCGGGAATTGTAAGTGAGAAAGCGATTCTTCGTCGGTTAATTAAAGTAACAGAAGGAATTGCTAATGAGTGTTATCTTAATAAAGAACCAGTTGAGACTATATTAGAACAAACAGAAAAGCAAGTATTTGATGTAGTTCAGAATAAATCTTCCAGTGATTATGTGGATATTAAAGAGATTGTTTTAAGTTCTTTAGAGAGTATCGAATCCGCTTCAAAGAGTAAGGGAAGTGTAACAGGTATTGCTACTGGTTTTTATGACTTAGATTACAAAACTGCAGGGTTACAGCCTTCGGATTTGATCTTAGTGGCAGCAAGACCTTCTATGGGTAAAACAGCATTTGTATTAAATGTTGCAGAATATGTGGCATTAAAATCCAATGTGTGTACTGCTATTTTCAGTCTGGAAATGTCTAAGGATCAGCTTGTTAAGCGTATTATATCCATGAATTCAAAAGTGGATTCTCAAGCAATCCGTAGTGGTGAATTACAAGATGAAGACTGGGCTAAGATTGTGGAAAGTGCGAAAACAATTGGTAATTCTGGGTTAATCATAGATGATACACCAGGTATCTCTATCGCAGAACTTCGTTCGAAATGCAGAAAATATAAACTAGAACATAATTTGGGACTGGTTATTATTGATTACTTACAGCTGATGTCCGGAAGTAAGAAGAGTGAATCTAGACAACAGGAAATTTCTGAAATCTCTCGATCTTTAAAGGCATTAGCAAGGGAGATTAGTGCACCGGTAGTTGCACTGTCACAGTTAAGCCGTGCGGTTGAACAAAGACCAGATAAAAGGCCAATGCTTTCTGACCTACGTGAATCTGGAGCCATCGAGCAGGATGCCGACGTTGTTATGTTTATATATCGTGATGATTATTATAATCACGATTCAGAAGATGCAGGAGTATCAGAAATTATTATTGGTAAGCAGAGAAATGGTCCAACTGGTACTGTAAAATTAGCTTGGCTATCTCAGTTTACAAAGTTTGCGAATTTAGAAAGAAGTTAATGGTATGTCATCATAATTCTACGAGTATTAGAATAGAATTATGGTGACTATTTTTATGTAGGAAGTTAATTGATGGGATATTATGTTACAGTAGAACCTAACGTGAATGTTTATGTAGAAGATCTTAATCCAGAAAGTAACAAGGTAATCGTGTTTCTTCACGGCTGGCCAGGAAGTCACGAACTGTTTGAATACCAGCTTAATCGGTTACCCAGAATGGGTTATCGTTGCATTGGAATAGATCAAAGAGGGTTCGGCAAGTCGGATCGACCGTTTACAGGCTATGACTATGACTCGTTAGCTGATGATGTTCGCGCGGTAATTGAAATGCTAAAACTAAGAAATGTAATACTTGTGGGACATTCTACTGGTGGTGCAATTGCAGTAAGATATATGGCAAGGCACAATGAATATGGAGTGAAGAAGTTAGTACTGTGTGCAGCCGCTGCACCAAGCCTTATCAAACGTAACTATTTCCCTTATGGATTACAAAAGAAAGATGTAGAAAATATCATAAAAGAAACAGATACAGATCGCCCAAATATGCTTCGACATTTTGGAGAGACCTTTTTCTATCAACATACATCACAACCTCTTAATGACTGGTTTTTTTACTTGGGATTACAAGCGGCACCATGGGCTACAGCCAAAGTAGCCAACACATGGTTAGGCGAAGAAAAACTATTTTATGACCTAAGCGAGATACAAGTCCCCACTTTAATCTTACATGGAATTCACGATAAAGTTTGCCTTTTCCAACTAGGCGAAGCCCAAAGAAATTCCATTAAAAACTCCAAACTAGTCCCTTTCGAATTCAGCGGCCACGGCCTATTCTACGACGAGCGAGCCAAATTTAACGACGAACTAGTAAAATTCATAGAATGCTACGAGTGATAGTATAAGTACACAACAAATTAATATACATAAGGATTATTAAATATTAATTACTTAATAATTAACATTATATACTGCCATTACCCAGCCGATTCCATATGCCCCTTGGTGTTACCCTAATGCACTGTTGAGAATACAAAAGGCTCAATACTGCCCACCCAAGGCGAAAATACATGTTCGACTGGGGCGGGCAGTATTGGGCCTTTTGTATTCTCATCTGTGTGTGAGGTGACACCAAGGGGCATATGGAATTGGCGTCCGGCATTCAACATAAACTTAGTACTAATTTGATGTTCCAGGTCTCCTTTTGACAGTTTGAACAGAGACTTGGGACTCTTTGTCGACAACTTAAATGTAAAAATGTGGAATGATTATTGCAATTGTAATTTGCTATGATATAATGTAATAAATGTAAATTTATTACAACTAATAGGAGGTTATTCCATGAGTGAAATCAGGTACATAATATCAGATGCTTCAAAAAAAGTTGATGTAGAACCACATGTTTTGAGGTACTGGGAAGAGGAGTTAAATCTTGATATCCCGCGTAATGAAATGGGACATCGTTACTATATGGAAGAACATATTGAGATGTTAAGAACGATAAAGATACTGAAGGAGCAGGGATTTCAGTTAAAAGCAATTAAAATGTTGCTTCCTGATATTAATAAAATTGAGACCTTAGACCCCCAAAGTATATTAAAACTAAAAGAAGAGCTAAATGAAAAAGCAGGTTACATGGAGGAGGAGACAAGCATGTTAGAGACCAAGGAGGTTAGTTCCCCAGGGGACAAGATGGAACAGTTTCAAGTAATTATGAATAATATAATCACCAATGCATTGCGTGATAACAATAAAGATTTATCCGATACCATAAGTGGATCAGTTTCAGATTCCGTAATTAAAGAAATGGATTATTTAATTCGATTAAAAGAAGAGAGAGAAGAAGAACGATTTAAGAAATTAGATGAAACCATTCGAAACTTTCAAAGATCCAGACAGGAGATTGCAGCAACTGAATTCAAGGTACAAAATAAAAAGATAAATAAAAAGAAAAGGTTGTTTCAAAACAAATAAACAACCTAATCAAGTGATATTTGGAAGTGTTGGTAATCCTTACTAGAACTCCAGTTACCACCCCAGGTAAAACCATACTTGGTAAAAATCTGATAGCATATATCATTGGTATCAATATAATAAGGACAAGCTAGGGTGCGATCGGCATAAATTGCTCCATTAACAGGAAGAACGGAGCGCTCTCCTTTGCCTGGGCGTACATAGGGGTTATAGAGTGGATTTATGTCAATTGCGATTCCTTGGCTGTGCTTAGAAAGATTTGTTGTTCCATCAATGACACGGTAATTAAAACAGGATGAATTATTATCTTCCATAGAGGCTTCATCGTCTGCATCATACTCGTCAATTAGTACCATTTTTTCAATGGGATATTTGGCCTCATACAATTCTTTAAAAATCTTTATTACAGTATCGGCTATCGCCTCATTTACAATTAATTCACCAACGTGAGTCTCATGGTCAAATCCATAGTGTAATATCTTTACGTATCGTAAGTCTGTTAGAGGTATCTTACAATCTTCCTTATACGATTTATTTAATATCCGAGTATATATTTCATCTGAAATTTTACTTTTATTAAAATAGGTTTCCATGGTTACCTCATCTAAACTTTCAGGGTTAATAATAGAGAATGCAGGAATATCTTCTGCTGGTTCAGGTGTGATTGTATTATGTGTTTGAAACGGTGTTTCTTCAGGTGTATTTTCTGCTGTTTTAAGTGTAGTTGGTAATGGTGAAGGCGTAGATGTTTCTAATGTTGGTTCTGTAGGAATGGATTCTCTGGGATTTAATGTTGCAGAAGATCTGTGAGAAGTAAAAGTATCTTTCTTAAGCGAAATACCAAAGAAAGTACTAGAATTCTTTACGATTAGAATAATACAGACCAAGCTAAATAGTATGACAATACCATTAGCATATCCCTTCCTTTTCATCTTATTACCCCACTTTCTCAATCATCTTCTTCAATAACATGAATCTCAAGATAATCAAAATCAATGGTATCAATAAAATTATCCTGAGTAAATCTTGTTTTATCATGGCGTTTAAAATCAACTACGGTTGAATCTAGCCAAATTGGTTTTGATAAATCGAATTGATAGCAGACTTCATCAATTGCTTGATAGATCTTTCGTGTGCGGTTTAAATTTATATCATCATTACAGATAACAGTGTCTTTTATTAGCTTGTTATTCGTAAATACTTTGGCCCATAAGCGGAACATGTGGTTTCTCCTTTTATATATCATATTAAATAGTTCAATGATTTAGTAAGGATTTAAGTATAACACTTAGGTGAAATTTTTTGAAGACCTTTTTGCGGAAAAACCTTAGTGTTGACCAAGTTACATTTTCCAAGTAAAATGAAGCAAGAGTGAGATTACAGGTGAAGGGAAGGATTAAAGTGGAAGGTCAAGAAAGAAGAAATGCAATCATGGAGATTCTAAGACAAGAAACCAATGCCATATCAGGTACAGAATTAGCGAAACGTCTTGGAGTGAGTAGGCAAGTTATTGTTCAAGATATTGCTTTATTACGAGCAACCAATCGAAATATATTATCAACAACTAAAGGATATATGTTATATTATCAAGAAACACAGAAAGTAAACCGATGCTTTATGGTTAAACATACAACGGAACAAATTGAAGATGAACTTTGTACCATCATTGATAATGGTGGTAAGGTCTTAGACGTCATTGTTACCCACGAAATATATGGACAGATTACAAAAGATCTTATTATTAGCACCCGACGTGATGTATACGATTTTGTTGATAAAGTGAAAACGAAGAATACAGTGCCTTTAAAAGAGCTAACAGATGGCATCCATTTTCATACGGTTGAAGCGGATTCACAGGAAATACTTGACCTGATTCAACAAGAGTTAGAAGCCAAACATTATCTGCAGAAAAGCTGAAAGGATGGGGAATATGGGGAAGATATTTAATCGAATTTTTGTAGATGGCATGGGAGGAATGACCCTTGGAATCTTTTCTACTTTAATACTAGGTACCATTATTGGACAGATTGGATCATTTATCAATGGGCAGATTGGGGAACAGTTGATTGCACTAGGTACCTTATTAATTGGATTAACGGGAGCAGGAATTGGATGTGGTGTAGCAGTAAAACTTAAGGAAGATGCGCTAGTTGTTTTATCGGCTGCAATTGCAGGCATGATTGGTGCTTATTCGGATAAAATATTAGCTGGGGGGAATATTTCGTTTCATAGTAATATGAATCTTATCATTGCATTTCTTGCGGCTTATGTAGCCACGGAGGTGGGCCACTTCCTTTCTGGGAGAACAAAGTTAGACCTTATAGTGATTCCTATTCCATCCATATTGTTAGGTGGTGGAGCTGCTATTTTGGTTACTCCATTTTCAGCGAAAGCTATGAGCTCTATTGTAGACTTGATTCAATGGGGCACCGAACAAAATCATTTGATAATGGGTGTAGTGATTGCTGTAATTATGGGAATACTTTCTATATTACCCATGCATATGGCTGCATTTGGGATAATGATTTCATTAAGTGGAGAGGCAGCAGGTGCAGCAACCATTGGTTGTTGTGCTAGTATGGTAGGATTTGCAGTTGCTAGTTTTCGGGAAAATGGAGTTGGTGGGTTCTTGGCACAGGGATTTGGTTCTAGCGTTTTACAATTACCGAATGTACTACGAAAACCAATTATTTGGATCCCAACTATCCTAACCAGTGCAATTCTTGGTCCTATTGGTACAATTGATTGGTTTCACATGGTCAACAATAAAATAGGTGCAGTTATGGGTAGCACAGGATTAATTGGACAGGTTATGGCATACCGTACCATGATAAAGACAGATGAAATGCTTCTTGTTATCATAAAAATTGTTGCACTACATTTGGTGTTGCCCGGAATACTTGCTTATGGAATTGCAGAATTTATGCGCAAAAATAGGTGGATTAAGAATGGAGATATGAAAATTCATGTGTAATGAACGAAAGTTTTTCTTGCTTTCTTGTTTCTTGTTGTTTGGACTACTTTTATCAGCTTGTCAATTTGACAATAGTATGGATTCAAAAGATACCATTGCTCATGTGGGTTCAACGGAGCCTCCGTCAGCTGCGATAGAGGCATGGAATCAATTGCAGGAAATATCAGCATCACCAGAGCCAACAATAGCACCCACACCAAAACCTTCACCTATGAATGTGACCTTACTTGCCGTAGGGGATGATTTGGTGCATGAAGAGGTAATTGATAGTGGGGGGCAACAAGGTCGTGATTATAATTATGATCATTTATTTGCACAGATGAAAGAACGGATAACAGCAGCAGACATAGCGGTGATTAATCAGGAAACAATATTAGGTGGAGAGGAGCTGGGGTATTCGGGGTATCCTACTTTTAATTCGCCTACCCAGATTGGTGATGCTATTGCCAAAGCAGGATTTGATGTGGTTCTACAAGCCAGTAATCATGCTATGGATAAAGGAAAGCAAGGTATAAAAAATACGCTAGAATTCTGGAAGAAGTATCCGGAAATCTCTGTGCTAGGTATTCATCAATCGCAAAAAGATCAAAGAGACATTTGTGTGATTGAGAGAAATGCTATAAAAATAGCAGTATTAAATGCCACGTATGGATTGAATGGCATTACTCTTTCTAATGAAAATGCCTTTCGAGTAGATATTCTAAAAGAAGATTGGATGAAAGAACAGATTAAGGAAGCGAAAGAAATGGCAGATGTGGTCGTGGTTTTTGCCCACTGGGGTACGGAATATGTTTATAAAGCAGACGAAGTGCAAAAGAAATGGACCGATTTTTTTGCAGATCAGGGAGTTGATCTGGTGATTGGAAGTCACCCTCATGTGATTCAGCCAGCTGAATGGGTAGAAGGGAAACAGGGTAATAGAATGCTAGTTTACTACTCTTTAGGTAATTATATATCATATCAGAAGAAGGCACCAAGAATGCTAGGAGAGATGGCGGAAGTAACATTTACAAAAACAGAAGATGGAGTCAAGATTACCGAAGCATCCGTTACACCAATAGTCACCCATTATGAGAAGAAATCAGACTATCAGTTTGCTACCTATCTTCTTTCGGATTATACACAAGAGTTAGCTTTAAAACATGGTGTGCTAGAGAAAGAAGAAAACAGTCCATTTTCTCTAGAATATCTGAAAGACTTATCCACAAAAGTGCTAGGAGATTGGAAGAAAATTAACATAAAATGATAGAATAATACAGGCTCATATGATAAAATTAACCTAACAATGGATAGAAAGGATGAGGGTATATGAAGAGAATCGGGTTGTTAACCAGTGGCGGAGATTGTCAAAGTTTAAATGCTACAATGCGAGGAGTAGCGAAAAGTTTATACGAGACATACCCGGACGTTGTAATATATGGAATCCTAGAAGGCTATAAAGGACTGATGTATGGTAATTATAAGAAGTTAAAGCCAGCAGATTTTTCGGGAATTTTAACCGAAGGTGGTACCATAATTGGAACTTCAAGACAACCATTTAAACTTATGGGAGTACCAGATGAAAATGGTATGGATAAGGTAAAAGCAATGGTAGCTAACTATAAGCGATTAAAATTAGATTGTCTTGTTATCTTAGGAGGGAATGGAACTCATAAGACAGCTCATTTATTAAGCAATGAAGGGCTTAATATCGTAACTCTCCCTAAAACCATAGACAATGATATCTGGGGAACGGATATGACGTTTGGATTTCAGAGTGCTGTTAATATTGCAACTAGTGCAATCGATTGTATTCATACTACTGCGGCTTCCCACGGGCGAGTTTTTATTGTTGAAGTAATGGGACATAAAGTAGGATGGCTTACCCTACATGCTGGTATCGCTGGTGGTGCTGATATTATATTGATACCTGAGATACCATATGATATTGATTCGATTACTGACGCCATACAAAAACGTGCGGAACAGGGAAAACGGTTTTCTATCTTAGCAGTTGCGGAAGGAGCGATATCCAAGGAGGATTCCCTTTTAACCAAGAAAGAATTAAAGGAAAAATATAAGAATTCACCTTTCCCATCTATTTCGTACAAGATTGGTAAGGAAATTGAACAAAAGTGTGGACATGAAGTGCGTATCACCGTTCCTGGTCATACGCAACGAGGGGGCAGTCCATGTGCATATGATAGAGTGCTTTCTAGTAGACTCGGTGCAGCTGCAGCGAACCTAATTAAAGAAGAAAAGTTTGGCTATATGGTTGGAATTTGTAATAATGAAATCATGCCGATACCATTATCGGAAGTAGCAGGGAAGTTAAAAATGGTGGAGCCAAAATCTTCAATTATTAAAGAAGCCAAATCCCTAGGCATTAATTTCGGTGATTAGCATTTATTTTGTGTTGCCATTTAAGCTATCTCTTGATACAATTAGAGGGTTAAGGTAGAAAACAACATGTCATGATTCATAAGCCCAAGTGAAATGTTGTGTTGATAAAGTGGGCAGATGGGAGTTAACAATGTCATATACTGCACTATATAGAAAATTTCGCCCTAGTGATTTTGGGGACGTAAAAGGACAAGATCATATTGTTACTACTCTTAAGAATCAGATTAAAGCCAATCGTGTTGGGCATGCTTATCTTTTCTGTGGAACGAGAGGTACTGGTAAAACTACCATTGCTAAGATATTTGCCAAGACGGTAAATTGTGAACATCCAGTGGATGGTGGACCATGTAACGAATGTAGCATGTGTAACACAATTAATAACCAGACATCCATGAACGTAATAGAAATAGATGCAGCATCCAATAATGGTGTGGATAATATTCGTGAAATTATAGATGAAGTTCAATATTCTCCAACCGAAGGAAAATATAAAGTATATATTATAGATGAGGTTCATATGTTGTCCACAGGAGCGTTTAATGCTCTTTTGAAAACATTGGAAGAACCGCCAGCCTATGTATTATTTATTCTGGCAACCACAGAGGCGCATAAGATTCCGATTACCATATTATCAAGGTGCCAAAGATATGATTTTAAGAGAATTACAATCGATATTATAGCAGCTAGATTGCAGGAACTAACACAGAAAGAACAGGTTGAGTCAGAGGAGAAAGCAATACGTTATATTGCCAAGGCAGCAGATGGCTCCATGAGAGATGGACTAAGTCTTTTGGATCAGTGTATTGCATTTTATCTTGGTCAGAAGTTGACCTATGATAAAGTACTAGAAGTGTTAGGTGCAGTGGATGTTGAGATATTTAGTAAAATGCTTAAAAATATTATTCAAGGTGATATTGTTTCGTGTATCGAGCAATTAGAAGAGATGATTATTCTTGGACGTGAATTAGGTCAGTTTGTGTTAGATTTTACTTGGTATCTTCGTAATTTACTTTTAGTAAAAACATCTGATCAGGCAACAGAAATTATTGACGCGTCTAGCGAACAGCTTACATTACTAAGACAGGAAGCATCTTTGGTAGATGCGGAAACCTTGATGCGATATATTCGAGTGTTATCCGAATTATCCAATCAGGTTAAATACGCGACTCAGAAAAGAGTAATTGTTGAGATTGCATTAATTAAATTATGTAGACCAGCTATGGAGACTAACTATGATTCTATTTTGAACCGACTTCGTTTGATTGAGAAGCAGCTAGAAAATGGAGTACAAGTACAAACTGTGACAACCAACCAGACGATAGCAACCAAGCCTCAAGAGAATCCCGAAGAAGAAAGTATACCAAATAAAGAAATATTAGCTAAGGCCATTCCAGAAGAATTACAAGCAGTTGCGAAAGGTTGGAATCGAGTTATGGCAAATGTTTCATCACCTGTTCGCGCAATGATGACCAGTGCGAAACCAAGTCTTGGATCGGGGAATACTCTTATGTTGGTTTTTTCAGATGAACTAGAGAAGAATTTTATAGAAAAAGAAGACCATTTACAAGAAATAATTAATACCATAAGAAATCAAATTATGCGAGAAGTGCAAGTTGAAACAAAGTTTATCAGTCAAGAGCAACAATCTTCACATGGAGTTGTTGACTTGACCAAAATAATAAAAATGGAAATAGAATATGAAGATTAAGTATATATTCTATGCAATAATAAGGAGGATTTAATAATGGCAAAACGTGGAGGATTTCCTGGAGGAGCAATGCCAGGTAATATGAATAACCTGATGAAACAGGCACAAAGAATGCAAAAACAAATGGAAGAGAAAACAAAAGAGATAGAGGAAAAAGAATGGGAAGCAACCGCTGGAGGCGGTGCCGTTACTGTTCGTGTTTCAGGAAAGAAAGAATTAGTTTCAGTTAAATTATCTCAAGAAGTAGTGGATCCAGACGATATTGAAATGTTAGAAGATCTAATTGTAGCAGCTACCAATGAAGCACTTAGACAGATGGAAGATGAATCTTCACAAGCCATGAGTTCCATTACAGGTGGTTTAGGCGGTCTTGGGGGCGGATTTCCGTTCTAATTGAGGAATTTAAGTAAGATTGACAAGTAATATAAATTAAGAAACACCCTTTGAAATATTGAACTGACCTTTAATAGTTAGAATTAAGAATTTAACTTTTAAAGGTCAGTTTTTTATGTGTACATTTCCTATATTTATAATTGATATGTAATCCTATGGATTAGGAACTGGTGATATGGAAGGTAATAAAAATGTTTGAGGCTCAGGAGGGCTAGTAGGTGGAGCTGTAGGATCCAAAGTTGGGAGCAATGGGGATAAAGGCTGTGGTGAAGGCATATAAGTGGATTCTG
This sequence comes from Bacillota bacterium, assembly GCA_023420935.1. Lineage (GTDB taxonomy): Bacteria > Bacillota > Clostridia > Lachnospirales > Lachnospiraceae > Mobilisporobacter. Next base: position 101,075 of record JAEZUR010000039.1, read on the forward strand.
GATGTGACTTAAGAAATTGTCTGAACTCTTCTGCAGCAGGATCTCGGAATTCATATACGCGTGAATACTCTTTGGTTTCTAAGTTCTTCACTGTTTCAATGCGATTTTTATAAAGGAATTTAGTGAGTGCATAGCAATTAACCCATATTTCATTGTTACACTCCTTTTGTGATTCGTCAAATACTAATTGAAGACCCCAGTGTAGATGAGGTGTTTCGATATTATTTACATTTTCTTTTGCGCTATATCCAGTATGGCCAAGATATCCAATCACATCGCCCGCCTGCACGATACTACCAACCACCAAGGACTTATTGTAGGGGAAGTTCTTTCTTAAATGGGCATAATAGTAATACCGTTTCTTATCAAAGCTTCGAATTCCGATCCGCCATCCTCCATACTGATTCCAGCCAAGGATTTCTACATAACCAGATTCAATAGCAATAATGGGGGTACCTGTTTGCCCCATCATATCATGACCAAGGTGGATTCGTTTAAAACCATAACTTCTGGAACTACCAAAGTCATCAAAATCACTATAACCATAAAATTTTGCTATGGGTGAGAATCCTTTTAAGCCATATTGATGTACCCAAACTTTTTGCTCTGGGTTGGTTTCGTCAGGAATCTGAATGTCATATTCCCCCACTAACCCGCCTAGAACAGCAGAATAAGCTTCGTAATAATAATTATAGTATTTCATTTTCTCGGTTAAGGAATCAATGGTTTCCTCGCAGTCCTTTAATTTTTGAACCACTTGTTTAAGATCCTTTTCTTTGTATTTAGAAAAGTCTCCACCATATCTTGCACCTAGATAAGCCAGTAGTTCGATCCAATTAACATGGACTTCATCGGAATAGGATTCTACATCATAGTTATAGGCGGAATTCAATGCGGAATAAGTAACATTAAATTCAACCCACTTAATGTAATCCTTATCCGTTTCGGCAGATGGTTTAAATACTGACATGACGGCAGGTGCCTTTTTTAAACATAGACCAGCAAACAGTGCAAGAGATATAAAAATAAGTTCAAATATAATACCAAGTACAAGCTTATTGTATTTCTTCATAATCTATACTCCAAAGATTGACTATAGTAGTATAGTATGTTTTAAATTAGATTCCTATTACAAATATACACTTGTAAAAGTAGCATTTTTAAAGTATGATAAATCAAGATGAAAGGATGGACATACCATGGATTATTACAGTAGCCAGATAAGTAAGTTAATAGAAGAGTTATCGAGACTTCCAGGAATTGGCGCTAAATCAGCGCAACGATTGGCGTTTCATATTATAAATATGCCAGAAGATCAAGTTCAAAAATTATCTGTTTCTATAATCGAAGCAAAGAAAAATATAAAGTATTGTAAAGACTGTTGTACACTAACAGATAGAGAGTTATGCCCTATCTGTAGTAGCGAGAAACGAAGTAAAAAACAGATTATGGTTGTGGAGAATCCAAGAGATCTTGCAGCTTACGAGAAAACTCAAAAGTATGAAGGTGTTTATCATGTGCTACACGGAGCTATCTCACCTATGCTAGGAATAGGACCAGGAGATATTCGATTGAAGGAACTGATGCTTCGACTTCAAGGGGATGTGGATGAAGTGATTATTGCAACGAACTCCAGTCTTGAAGGTGAGACCACGGCAATGTATATTAGTAAATTAATAAAACCAACAGGGATAAAAGTTAGTAGAATCGCCAGCGGTGTACCAGTTGGTGGAGATTTAGAGTATATTGATGAAGTTACTTTACTACGTGCACTGGAAGGTAGAATTGAATTATAAAATGTTAGACCAAGGATAGAAAATAAAAAGAATTTAGTTAATCGCATAACTAAAACATCAATAAATCGCTGTAGGCACCTGGCCTACAGCGATTTGTCTTAAAGGGGGAGTTTTTTTACAGTTCATTTCTAAGTAATACTTCTAAAAAATTCTGGTATATATTGATTTATGGAATATTTGTTAATTAAGTAATTGTATTTTGTAGCATGCTTCATTTCATCTGTTATAATTCTTAATATAATGTCTCGATAAAATCGATTAGGAATCCCTTCTCGTATAATACGATACTTCTCCATAGTATCCAGTTCACTAAAGACAGCTTTGTTAATTCCGTCTAAATAGGAAGATGGAAGAATGTAGTCATTACCATCGGCAGCTGGTATCTCTGTTTGGGTATAATATTTATAGATCTCGCGAAACCAAATTCTGTGTTGCATTTCATCATTTCGAATAGATTCGATAATAGCAACATCTTCTGGTGTTGGAGCTACGTTAATTAAGTAGTTATATTTAACTTCATCACCACGTTCATCTTGTACAGCCTCAGCTATTAATTTTAAGGCATTACTAAATGCTTCGTCTGTAAAATCCATTCCATATTTTGAACAATACATGCAAGGATCTGCATACTGACTATTAAAAAAAGGCATGATATCATTCCAGTCTCAAACTCTTAATTCAATATATGAGGAGAAAGTTAATGTGTTCGAAGATAGAAAACACATAAAAATTTCAGAAATACAGATATTATCTTTAGTAATACATTATGCTGTAGGACAAGTAACCTACAATGAGAAATGAGGATAAAAATATGTATAAAAAATGTGTGAATCAATGTATAAAATGCAGAGTGAAAAAGAAAAGGTTAATGGAAACATGTGATGTAAAGGTGTTGTTAATGATGGCTGCGATAGCGGGAGCAGCCACAACATCGATACTATATTGTAGATGCAGGAAAACAAGTAAAAAAAGTGTAGCTGAAAAGGTAGTTTTTAACAAAGATATTAAAGGCAGAGATGCATATTTCATAGGTGGAGGTTTAGCTTCCTTAGCAGGAGCAGCTTATTTAATAAGAGACTGTGGATTTTCAGGTAAGAATATTCATGTTTTTGAAGGGATGCATATTTTAGGAGGAAGTAATGATGGAGCAGGAGACATAACCAATGGATTTATTTGCCGCGGCGGAAGAATGTTAAATGAAGAAACTTATGAGAATTTCTGGGAACTGTTTTCCACCATTCCATCATTGAATTGGAAAGAAAAAAGTGTAACGGAGGAAATTCTTAATTTCGATCATCTTCACCCTACACATGCACAGGCTAGACTGGTTGACAAGAATGGAAACATCCTTGATGTAACCAGTATGGGATTTAATTGTGCAGATCGTATTGCGTTAGGAAAATTAATAGTGACTCCCGAAGAAAAACTAGATGATATAACTATTGAGGACTGGTTTTCCAAAACTCCACATTTCTTTCATACTAATTTCTGGTATATGTGGCAAACCACCTTTGCATTTCAAAGATGGTCTAGCGTATTTGAATTTAAGCGCTATATGAATCGTATGATCCTAGAGTTTTCAAGAATTGAAACATTAGAAGGAGTAACTCGCACTCCGTATAATCAATACGAGTCAGTGATTTTACCGTTAAAAACTTATTTAGAAGATCATAATGTTGACTTTAACATTTATGCTACCGTAACGGATATTGATTTTAAAGAAGATGATCAGATTACAGTAACTGCAATACATCTACAAGAGGGTGGGGAAGGAAGGGTTATAACGTTAAAAGAGGAAGATCTTTGCTTTATGACCAACGCTTGTATGACTGACAATGCTACGTTAGGCGATATGCATACGCCGCCAGAATACAAGCCAGTGAAACCAATGTCAGGTGAGTTATGGGCAAAAATAGCAGCTAAGAAAGATGGACTAGGAGATCCAACACCATTTTTCTCCTATCCAGATGAAACGAATTGGGAAAGCTATACGGTAACATTAAAGGGAAATAAATTACTGAAACTAATCGAAGAATTCTCTGGTAATATTCCTGGAAGTGGAGCACTAATGACCTTTAAAGATTCCAATTGGCTTATGAGTATCGTAGTTGCTGCCCAACCTCATTTTAAATCACAGTCCCTTGATACAACGGTATTCTGGGGCTATGGGTTATATACCGATCGGTATGGCGACTATATAAAGAAATTAATGAGAGATTGCACTGGGGAGGAGCTTTTGCTAGAATTGTTGCATCACTTGCATATAGAGGATAAGGCAGAGGAAATTATGAAAACGGTCATCAATGTAATACCATGTATGATGCCATTTGTTGGTGCACAATTTCAGCCGCGTAAGAAGTTGGATCGGCCAGATGTTGTACCAAAGGGATCGACCAATTTTGCAATGATCAGTCAGTTTGTTGAAATTCCAGAGGATATGGTATTTACTGAAGAGTATTCGGTCAGAGCAGCAAGAATAGCTGTATATACCCTACTTGGAATAAAAGGAAAGAAAATCTGCCCTGTAACTTCATATAATAGAAACAAAAAAGTCTTGCTTGCAGCATTGAAAAAAGCATATCGGTAAAAAGATATGCAAAAAAGAAGTTCCCATGGACGGGAACTTCTTTTTTGGTTAATGAGAGGGGGGAGTATTTCAAATGTATGAAAATCTCTTGCAAGTATTAGTATATAGAATAAATGTGACTTGAATGTGTACAATCCATAAAATAATTATAAAAGAGAGGGTTAAATATAAAAAATAAATAAACGAAACATAAATGATTTAGAAGAATGCATTCAAAGAGTAGTTACGAACCATTAGAATGATACAAATTAGTCTATTTCTTTATGGGTGGAATAACGTATGCCAAAGCAGATAAAATCTGCAAGTTTCATGACAATATCTAATCTAGTTGTTTGAAGTAGCATGTGATTTACCATGCCAGAAATATTTACAATTCCTGTTATAAAAATATCTCCAACAGAAGGAAGTTCTTTATCGACTCCAATACCGGGATTCAGTGCTCCTTCGCCTAGAGTAATATAACCAATGTGATTTGTTGATCCTAAAGATGCATCGATGGCGATGATAAGAGCATTTTTATGATAGCGCTTAATATGCTGTATGGTATCTTTTAGATTCTTAGCGTGAACTGGATGTTCTAATGTTCCGTAAATGGTGAAGGAGGAATGTTGAAGTTTGGATAATTTATAACCTATAATTGGTCCTAAACAATCACCAGTTGCTCGATCAGATCCAATACATAAAAGAACAAGCTCACGTTTTTTATCAGAATTCTTCTTAATTAAAGAAGCTAGTGTATTACAAAATTCATAGATAGAATATTGCTCATTTGGATTATAGTAATATATTTTCTGATCCAATGTTTGATTCATAGAATGACAACCTCACAAATTTGTATTTAATACATGTGTTTATATGGAAAGTATTCACAGACATTGGTATATTTAGACTAGTAAAAAGAAGGAAAAAATCGCATTCTTTCACAAAATAAAAGGAAATACCATGTTTCTAAGTGAAAAAAAAGAAGTATATATTCGAAATATAATCTTTTTGGTATGTAAACCATCTAAAATGTAAAAACCTTACCCAAAAATAAGAGATTGATTTGACAAAAAAAGCATTCCTTCTATGCTAAGATACCCGTAGAGACTCGTAGTGCGTGTTTCTATTTCGAGACGATTTGTCCGTATAGCAAGTTAGAGAGGATGGAATTAAAATGATAGAAAGCATATGTAGCAAAGAAGAGGAAGAATTACAATTAAATAGGATAAGCCCCATGGTTCGGATGCCTAAAAATATCCGTCAGATTGGACAAATAGAAGGAAGCAGAAGAATTTATGTTGAAGATTATGTAATGACTTATATAAGGCAGCTAGCTGTAAAGAATGTGGGAAAATATCACATTGCTGTACTGCTTGGTAAGTATGTCAAATCAGACGAAAATCGTAATATATTAATTAGTGGTGCGGTAGAAGTTAAAGAGGTATCTTTTGATGAAAACATGACTTTTTCCAATGAGGCATGGACAAGCATTTACGAGGATATCAAAAGATATTTTTCCGATGTTGAAATTGTAGGTTGGTTATTGGCAAGAGCAGGTCTTTCTCTAGAAGTAGATGAAAGAGTGAAGAAAGTTCATTTAGATAATTTTGCGGGCGTAGATAAAACACTTCTAATGTATGATAGTATGGAGCGGGAAGAAGCATTTTACTTATTTGACGGCGTTTATCATAAGAGATTGAATGGTTATTACATATATTATGAGAAAAATGAAGATATGCAAAGCTACATGATTGATCAAAAAGGTGCAGTAAGTGAGGAATCAGAATATGAGGATAAGGCAATAAAGGAAATTCGCACCATCATAGCTGCAAAAAAGGAGGTACCCCATGAAAAAAAGCTAGTTCGCCTTTTCTATGGGGCAAGTACAGTATTAGCCGCCGTGGTTTTGGTAATTGGGGTTACCATACTAAATAATTATGATAAAATGAAACAAATAGAGGAAACACTAAATGGTATTTCTAATAATATAGAAAATAATGGAGAAGAGCAGGAAGAAGATCCATTCGACCAAGTAGAGTCCAGTGAGGACAAGAACGAAACCAGTAAAGAGACAATGGATGTTGATACGGTGTCTGGAAATGTTACTACAATTAAAGAAGAAGATGTAATCTCAGATGAATCATCAAAAAGTAAACCAAAGAAAGATACAGAAAAAAAAGAAGCAGCCAATAGTAAACAGATCTATGTGGTGGAAAAAGGGGATACCCTTGCATCCATTAGTAAGAAAGTGTATAATTCTTCCAACTATATTGATAAAATAATGAAAGCCAATGATCTAGAAGATCAAGATAAAATATTTGCAGGTCAAAAGTTAATCATGCCATAAGAAAAACGAAAATTAGTAGTGCCTTTACCAACAAAATAAGGTATAATGTGATTTGTGGTTGAATTTACTAAAAAACCCAAAAAACAAGTTGAATTAAAGGTGTGATAAAATGGCTGGATTAGTGGAACGAAGTGACAGTAGACGTTATGAAATAGAGCGAAAAAAGCATAAGAGAAATTTCCTGATAACAAGTATAATAGGGATTATTGCGGTTATTATAATATTTGCGTATTTATTAAATTCATTTTTTAATAAAAGTTATAACGGATACGAAGTTATTAAAACAACAAAACGTACAGATAGTAATACTGTGAAATATGTAAGATACCATAATGGTATTTTAAAATATAGTAGAGATGGGGCTCAGGCTTTTAATGCAGATGGAGAAGTATTATGGAATGGAAGCTATGATCTAAAAAATCCGCAAGCAGATATATGCCAAGAGTATGTGGCGATTGCTGATATCGGCGGTGATGAGGTTTATGTATTTAATGGTAAGGATTCCGGAACAAAACTGGAAACTGTATTGCCGATTATGCAAGTTGAAGTTGCTAGCCAAGGGGTTGTTGCCTTGTTATTAGAAGATAACAATTCTAATGTTATAAGTATACAGGATCCTTATGACACAGCAAAGCCTGAGAAAGCAATTGTACCAACCAATGTTTCTACAGACGGGTACCCGATTGATATCTCCTTATCCAATGATGGAGTTAAATTAATGACGAGCTATTTTAATATTAATAGTGGAGTTATTAAAAGTAGTGTAAGTTTTTATGATTTTGGAGAAGTTGGTAAAAATAAAGTAAATAAGATAGTTGGTGCAAGAGATTTTGGAAAAACACTAGTTCCTAGAATCGAATTCATCGGAAATGATACGGCATGTGCATTTGGAGAAAATTCGTTTCGTATTTTTAGTAATATGGAGAATCCGAAGGATGTTTATAAAGAAACATTTAAAAAGGAGATTAAAAGTGTATTCTATAATAGTGACTTCATAGGGTTTGTGTTGGAGAATTTTGATGCAGATAAAAAATATGAAGTAGTAGTTTATAATTTGAATGGCAAAAAGATATTGGACAAGCAGATTAATTTCGATTATAAAGAAGTTTATATATCTGGGAAAGAGATTACATTCTACTCAGATTTAGAATGTGTTATTTTAAGACTGAATGGAAATGAAAAGTTCCATTATACATTTGATAAAAATGTAGATTATATTATGCCAATCAATCATTGGGATAAATATTTGCTGATTGATGATAACAATCTGGAGGAAATTAAGCTTACGGAGGGAAAACAATAGTGAATTGGTTATTAATTGCAGTAGTAATATTCCTTGCAGTATATGCCATAAGAGGAAGACAGGAAGGATTTATTAAAACAGTGTTTTCTATATTCTCTATTTTGATTGCATTGGTATTAACCTACGAAATTCAACCGTATGTAAGTAAGGCACTACAACATAATGATAAGATAGTAAGCTATGTTGAACATAAAGTAGATGCATCCGTAGATCTAGATAAGAAGGAGGAGGGTGTATCGGATCAACGAAGTTCTATTGAAGGCTTACGTTTACCGAAATCTTTAAAGAAGTCTCTGATTGAAAATAATAACACAGAAGTATATAAAGCACTAGTAGTAGAAAAATTCGAGGATTACGTCAGCAGTTATCTGGCCATGGTGATACTAAATGCACTGTCCTTTGTTGTGGTTTTTCTAATTGTTTATGTACTTTTATTTATTATCAGTAGGGCACTTGATATTTTAAGTCATCTTCCGTTAATAAATGGATTAAATAAAACTGCCGGCCTTTTGGTTGGATTACTACGTGGTTTGGTGGTTATATGGATACTTTGTATCCTGCTTACTATGTTTAGTAGTACGAAGACAAGTCAATTATTATATGGATATATTAATGATAGTTACATATTAAGTAGTATTTATGATAATAATATACTATTGCATATCATTACTAATATCGCAAAGGTGCTATTTTAAGGGCTTTTAAGCCGTTTTTATAAAAATAGAAAAAAAGTTAAGAAAAGGTGTTGACAAAAAGCGAATGGTGTTATAGAATAGTCTTCGCTGTCGCAAGTTCAACAAAGTGACATGCACCAGAATCCAATAAAACACTTTGAAAAATAATTAAAAAAAAGTGTTGACAAACATTGGACAACATGATAAACTATTAAAGCTGTCGCAAACGACAGAAACCCTTACAAACAGAGGCTTACAGCCACTAGGCAGAGGGGTTGGACATCAGAAGATGATGTTAAGAACCTTGATAACTGAACAGTGAAACAACCCTGAAAATTCTATGTAAAATAGATTTTCATAAAGAATCGAAAGATTCTAGAACAGTGTTTTGTGAAAACAGGACACGACCTAAAACAGTAAAAAGAAAGCGAAGCAATTCGCTTAGGATTTAGCGAGCTATTTAATTAGCGCGATGGCAACGAGACAATCGCAAATTTATTTGCAGTTGACGACTGCCCGCGTGATTAACAAAACGAAGTTTTGTTAACTTAGCCAGTTAATTCTGAAAAAGATTAAACTTTAATTTGAGAGTTTGATCCTGGCTCAGGATGAACGCTGGCGGCGTGCTTAACACATGCAAGTCGAACGAAGCATTTATTATGAAGTTTTCGGATG
>JAEZUR010000137.1 GCA_023420935.1 Bacillota bacterium
CCAATGACGAACATATCTGTTCAAGTATGGTTATCTATATTGAGATGTCCTTTTCATTTTAATTTAATCTTATGGAACGACTAAAAAATAAATGTAAAGAGAATTTAATAGTAATTGTTACTAAAATTATTAGATTGTGCAAAATATAATTGCAATCTATATAACTTTGTGATAATCTATATTTAACTAAAATAATGAGCTGTGTTAGTGATAATTAATATAGCTTATATTCAAATATAAAGTAGGAATAATTACTAATAATATATTAGGTAATTGCGAAACTCAATAGTTCTAATAGGGTATATGAGAGACAAAAAGTAAATGAGTTATTTTTAAAGTTTCAACGTTCATTTAACAGAATTGCATAAGCTGCTATTGAAAAAAGAGCTCAACAAAAGAACTGATAGAAAATGTATGTAAAAGACGATACCTTTATAGATACAGCCTATGCAATCAATGGTTTTAAACTCCGTAAAAACTGGTGCTGATTTATTTTATCAGCTAATACAACAGTTATCAGTTGAGTAATTCCTGACAAAAGTAAATCGGCATGCAAAGTCTTTTCATTCTGTGTTTTGCGTCCGGCAAGACAGTAACTGCTTTTAAAGTGGTTGATGTCTTTTTCTACCACAGAACGGATTTTATATGTAGTATCCCATTCAGTGGTGCCACGTAGCACTCCGGGATATGCCCGTAGATTTTTCTCTGGGTAAATATACACCATTCTTCCGCATTGAGAAGTTGTACATGGGTTAACACAGTGAGTTACACGCCGATATTTACCATCATTGCATTTATCCCAGCTCATTTTAGGGCACACAAATTTGAAAGTTTTAATACCACAATGAAGGTGAGAGGTATTTCCTTCCGGTTTCATAGGAAGAGAAGGATCATGCGGACAACAAGGAATCCCATCATTGTTTATAGTATAATCCTCAATGGATGTAAGCTTAGAGCGGTTGTTTAAAGGAATATAGGCCTTTTCAAATCCTAATTCCTGAAATAATGATTGATAAATAGGAATTGTGTCAAAAGCTGAATCACCAAGGAATGTTTTGGGATTGATTAATGGATGCATTGCGAAAAAATCCTTCAACACCGGAATAAGGGCTTTTGAGTCAGCTAGTGTTTTATCTTCATCAGGGGAGCCGGATTTCTTTTCTATGATTATGGTAGGATGTTCTTTTAGGAAATCTTTATTGTAAAAAGAAATGTGACGTACAATTCCAAGACCGTTGGTTATCATGCCAAATTTGAAGACATAGCAGAAATGACCGTTAATGTATAACTGTTTAATTTCTGGATTGGAAGAGGCATGAGAAGGCATGGCAGCATAAGCTGCTTTGTAAGGGTCATAGGAATCCCCTAGTTTTAATGCTTTCTTATAAGATTTAAGTTGATTAAGAATAGTATTAGCATATTTGGGGTTGTTTTCGGTAACAAAAGCTTCGATTCCTGAAGTATCAAAGATAGTCATGGATGCAAGCGTAGAATCAATTCTTTGGCATATCGGTTCCGTAACATCTACGAGAGCGTCGAACATTGATTGTAAGTCCTGAAGAAAATCTTGCTTAAAGCGTGTGAATTTAGAGGCGTCAGGAATTTTGTTAAAGCCACAAAAATCCCTTAATTCCTTTGAGTATTGAAGGAAAGTAATCAAGAGTGCATCCGTGGGAATCGAGAAGATACGTTGAAGAAGTAGAGCCCAAAGCATAGCTGTAAGTGGATATTTTCTAGGTCTTCCGGTTGATGCATAAAAATGATTTCGAAATGAAATCGAAACGAACTCATCGAGGTCGATGTTGTTTTCTAATAAGGTAAGAAATTGATATTTGTCGTTTTCAAACTTTTCTGTACAATCAGAAAAAATTTGCGCCAAAGAAAGCTGATTATATGTTATCATAAGTATATAACTCCTTTCGGATATTGGTGGATTTGTTTCTGGACAATTCAATTTTACCATAAATCGGTGAGGAGTTATATTGTTTTATTACAAGAAATATCCCGTATTCATGCGGGTTGTGGCGTTTCGCAAACGCCTATTAATATATTGGTTAGCAGGAGAATGTGAAAGCTTATAGCTATTTCCATGGCAATTATAATCTGAAATAATAATATGGATGATTCAATAGAAGAAGGGAAATATCTATAGTATGTTAAGCGATTAAGTACTAGCAACAGATACGAACATGAGATAATAGAATGGATGATAAGAATGAAAATTGGATATGCTTGTTTAACCGTCGGAGTACCGAATACAGATTTAAAAAGCTGCATCATGAAAAATGCATCAGAAAATAAGCTGAAGGAGTTAATTGCAACCAATCTGAGGGCATTGGATCAAATTCTTAATTACAACATAAATCAGGAGATTCATTTATTTCGCATCAGCTCTGATTTAATTCCCTTTGGGTCAAGTCCAATCAATAATCTGCCATGGTGGGACATCTTCTTTGATGAATTTCAGCAAATAGGCAAAAAGGTCAGAAAGAATTCAATGAGAGTATCAATGCATCCGGGGCAATACACGGTTTTAAACTCTCCGGAGGAAGATATAGTGAGAAGGGCTGTAGCGGACCTTGATTATCATGCAAAAGTATTGGAATGCTTGGGGACCACCTCAGAGCATAAGATTATTCTGCATATTGGAGGTGCATATAATGATAAACCCTCTGCAATAAGACGATTTTGCTCGAATTATTCGAAGCTTAACGCTTCAATTAAAGAAAGACTGGTAATTGAAAATGATGATAAAATCTATAATATCAGCGAAGTTCTAGCGATTGGCAATGAGTTGGGCATTCCCGTTCTCTTTGATAATCTTCACCATAGTGCTAATCCATCACAGGTGGATAAATCAGAAAGAGAGTGGATCTATGAATGTTCTAAGACCTGGAAGAAGGTAGATGGACCTCAGAAAATTCATTATTCTCAACAAAATCCCAGGAAAAAACCTGGTTCTCACTCAGAGGACATTAAAATAGAAGA
>JAEZUR010000158.1 GCA_023420935.1 Bacillota bacterium
GTAAAATGCCGTCCCATACACAAGAATAAATCCAGGAAGCCCAAGTAATCCAATGGTAAGCAGATTGAACCCATTGATTCCAACACCAGTCACTATTCCTTGATTGTCTAAAATAGTATTAACACAGTAAATTGCTAACACACCTACCACAATTCGAAGTACAAAGTTAAGAAATGCTTCTTGCTTATGTCTAATCAATGATGAGATAAAGATAATACTTCCAACAACAATGATTCCAAGCAGAAAATATTTTTCCAATCCGCTTTCTCCTTTCTATACAAGTCTTAAAAAACTATGGTCTTACCCTATTTATATTCCAATTTTCCCAAATTATCACTAATTTAGAATAATGTTCATATATTGTGACTATACTATATAGAGAGTAACCATATTATACGTATTTCTCCAATACCGAACATGAAAGGTGTGTGTAGTAATGAAAAAGCAGAAAAGATCTTTAGAAAAAGAAGAACAAGCATTAATGGAAGAATTGAAGAAGACAAAAATTGCTTTAGAATCCGCATATTCCAATTTTGAAAATGTTGTAGACCCTGACTTAATTGACTGCTACATTTATGAGGTAAATGCGGTGCAGCATCGTTATAAGTTTTTACTAAGACAAGTAAAAGAACTAAATAATCATTTACTAGATTTATATCCTGAGAAAATATAATTCTAAATTACGAAAAAGAAGTACCGGTAGCATAGTGTTTCCGATACTTCTTAGACAGTTTATTTCAGTATGGCAATGGAATTAGCTGGTAAGGTAACTGTTTCCTTATCTAGGGTTACAGGCTCTCCATTGGTAGTTAAATAACCTCGTATTCCTACATAAGCAAGCTCTGATTTACTTAAGGTAACCTGTTTCTCTTCTGAAGAAAGATTATATAGAAGAATGATTTGGCTATCTTGATATGTTTTCGTTATGGCACAGATGGATTCGTCCGCAATCGCATCAATCATTGCAACCGTACCTCTTGCAATTTCAGGGTTTTCATTGCGAAGACGAATCGCCATCTTATAAAAATTATAAATGGACATAGGGTCCTTTTGTTGTTCTTCTACACTTGCAAACTGGCTGGTAACTTGGTCCATTGCCGCAGGTCCCGTTGTCATGCCAGTTTTGTCTGTAACTGACCACAACATTGGTGCTCTCTTATTCTCATCTTTACCACTTCCACTCATTCCTATTTCTTCCCCATAATATACAAAGCTACTTCCACTCATTAAGAGATTCATGGCTCCGGCCAGCTTTATTTTTATAGGATCATATTTAAAATAACCTGCTGCTCGATCAGTATCGTGGTTTGTAAAGAATGGCGCGTCAATTCCATTTTCATTATTCTTTTTAATCACATCTTGAACCGTGACTAGCGCTTCCCCAAATGATTTTGCGGAATTAGCGGATCCGTTTCCATTTAACGTAGTAGCTATTTTACCATCTGCCTGGCTAAATGCAAAGTCAAAGCAGCTATCGATTCCACTTTGATAATACTTCGTATAAGAACCAAGTGATTCCCATGCTTCGGCTACGATGTATTGACTCTTATCTTTGCCCTTTACGTAATTGGCAAACCAAGTTAATACTTCTAAATTCTTTGAAGGTTGACCACTATAGTATTCTTTGGCAGCATCTAAGCGAAATCCATCCACTCCAAGATCCATCCAGTAATCAACATTCTTCTCAAATTCGCCTCGGACTGCTTTACTAGCTAGATTTAGATCTGGCATCTGATCCCAGAAGATACATTGATAATACCAATCCGTTAATCCAACTCTTGCATATCCACTATCTACTGGCTTCCCCTTCACAAAATTATAATAATCAACATATGGGCACTCTTTTGCAGAAGGCTCTTCCCCCTTTTTAAGGTTTTTCAGATAATCTGTTGCTTCCACAAACCAAAGATGCTTTGCTGAGGTATGATTCATAACATAATCAATAATTACCTTAATACCCCTCTTGTTACATTCCTCTAATAAACGCTTAAAATCCTCTATTGATCCATATTCTTTATCAATACTATAATAATCGGTTACATCATACTTATGATAGGTGGTAGAAGGCATAATTGGCATAAGCCAGATTCCATTTAGCCCAAGATCTCTATCCGTATTAGGATCACCATCATTAATATAATCTAATTTTGATATAAGTCCATTAATATCTCCAATCCCATCCCCATTGCTATCGCAGAACGAATAAAGAAACACCTCATAATAGATTCTATAGTTATCCTCTATCACATTCAATGGCTGATAGTATTTATACTCTGCCATCTGCTGCGTTGAATCACTCTTATCTTCATTCGTATCATCATTCGTTCCGTCATCCCCAGCCACAATCTGCCCAGTTCCCTCTTTATCCTTACTCCCTACTTCTGTATTTTTTGTACTACTTTGCTGAGTACACCCTGTTAGTAATAATATAACGAACAGACATACTAATACTTTCTTCCACACTTTTTTCATAAACTTCTGAAACCCCTTTCATTGTTAAACTTTTCTTTTTGCGAAATTCAATATACTCGGCTAATTTCTGTACAACGCATACCATTCCGGAGCGGAAGTTAAGCGGAAGGAGCGTTGGAGCGGAGGAATGGTATGCGTTGTACAGAAATTTCATTAACCTACATTATTTCCCAACTAAAATAGGGAACCAACCAATGGCTGATTCCCTTTAGTAGGCAAACATTTCATTAACCTTTTACGGATCCTGATAGACCTTCTACATAATACCGTTGCATTATGATAAATAGAATCGCAATTGGAATAGATACTACCACTGCACCTGCAGCAAATCTCGTATACCAAGTTGTGATATACTCCTTTTGAAGCATTGTCCAAAGACCAATAGCTACTGTATATTTATCATATTTCGTTCCTAAGATAACCCTTGCAAAGATAAAATCTACCCAAGGAGCCATAAAAGAAGTCAAGATCGTATAAACAATAATTGGTTTAGATAGCGGCATTGTAATCTTAGTAAATACATTCCATTTGGTAGCACCGTCTATCCAAGCTGCTTCATCAATTGCTTTTGGGATTGTATCAAAGAATCCCTTGGCTATGTGATACGACAGTGCCTGCCCGGCGGCATATACAAATACTAATGAGATTAACGATTGTGTTACACCCAAACCTTTTAAAATGTAGTATACAGCAATCATAGACATAAATCCTGGGAACATATTAAGTACCAATCCCACATTCATAAATGGCTTTCTTGCTTTAAAACGTAATCTTGAATAAGTATAAGAAACACACAATACATAAAATGTAGCTAAAATACAAGTAGCAATCGCAACGAATAATGTATTGAAAAACCATTTCACAAAGAAAAATTGACTTGTATCTGCAAATAACTTCTGATAGTTAATCAGGGAAAAACCTTTTGGCCAAAAATATGCCGTATAAGCACCCTGTTCCGCACGAAATGAAGTCATAATAACCCAGAAGATTGGGAATAACCAGATAACGGAAAGGACTGCTAAAATAATATGAACAATACTATTCTTTATAAAATTAGCTTTTTTCATAGAACGCGTTTTTTTCATTATTGGAATTCCTCCTCATTTTTATATGATCCAGTTCTTCTGTAAGTAACTAAGGATAGTGCTGCAGAAATAATAAATACAAAGATACCGATTACAGCAGCATAACTATAGTCAAACGTGTTCACTGTCAGTTTATAGAGCCAGGTTACCAATAAATCCGTATGGCCTGCCTGATAGTAGTTATTGGTCTGAGGAAGTCCACTAGTTAGGAAGTATATTACATTAAAGTTATTAATATTACCAACAAACTGTGTAATCAAATATGGCGTTGTAACGAATAACATATATGGTAGTGTAATGCGGAAGAATGTAACAAATGCATTGGCACCATCTACTTTTGCTGATTCATACAAGTCAGCTGGAATATTCTGAAGAATACCTGAAGTGATTAACATGGTAAATGGAATACCTACCCACAAGTTAACAATGATTACGGAAACCCTAGCCCATGTAGGCTCTGTAAAGAATGGTAAAGCCTTATCTATAATTCCTGCATCCATCAACATAATATTAACTGCACCTTTTTCTGCTAGCATACTTCTCATAACTAGTAAAGATACAAACTGTGGTACTGCAATGGAGATAACAAAAATCATTCTCCACAATTTTTTAAACATAGTTCCTTTACGGTTGATAATGATGGCTAATAGCATACCACCAATGTAATTTAAAAATGTTGAAAATACAGCCCAAATCAACGTCCATACAAGTACTGGCCAGAATGTCTTACCAATAATACTAGTAGAATTTAACATGGTGGCAAAATTAGATAGACCTACCCATTCAAAAAGATTTCCTGGAGGTTGATGTTCTCCATCAAAATTTGTAAAAGCAATGGTAATCATAAAAACGAGTGGAAGAATATTAAATAGAATAACACTCACAATTGGTAAAAACATTAATGTTTTATGTAATTTCCCGTCAAAATGAGCTTTTATATCATCGAAAAAGTTAGGAACGTTCTTTCCTTCCTCTTTTAACTTCTGTGCTTTAAAACCACTGATTATACTGGCTCTCCACATAAGAACAAAGGCAACTATAATAAACACTGCTGTAATTGCTGCTAATAGGAGGAGCATTGAGTTATCGCCATCACTTTTTACATAGATACCTTTTGCTTCGTCCAATACCATTCCCTGCGTATTTTCTCCCAAATCATCAAAGTGACTTATGGCTGTAATACCCATTACTAATAGGTAAAAGAAAAATCCCACTTCCATTCCTAGAAAAATAAGTCCTTTGATAATCTGTTTTCTTACCAGATTAGAAAGACCCATAACTAGAAATGAGAGTTTAGTAAATAAATCTCCTTCTTTCATGGCCTGACTCAAAGTTCCACTCTTTTTCAAATTAATTGCCTCCTTTACTGAACCTACGAGGCTTGCTAGAGCCAACCTCGGGAACGATAGAAAGCACGCTCCGCGAACTTCCTATTGTATTGTCATGAATTAAAATTAATAAGATACTTCGTTTATACTTACCCACTCATTTTGTCTTAAGTATAGACGAAGCATCTCATTTTTACAATACTTGGCATAAGCAAGCCTATGCCAAGTATTTAATTAATTCTTCACTATACTATTAGTTAATTGAAGTTAAAACATTATCAACAAAAGCATCTAACTGTTCTTGCAAGTTGTCTTTTGTAATTTCTTTGTTGTAGATTCCAATACCGAAAGCTGCTGCTGGTTCCCAGTAGTTGCTCATCTGTGGAATAGATGACTGAATTGTTGATAATGCCATCTGGTTATTTAATGCTACTGATTCTGGTGCTGCTGCTACCTCTGCACCAGAAGCGATTGACTGAAGTGTAGGAGTAATTGATCTAGCTGTAAAACGAGCTGTCTGAGAATCTTTACCACCTAAGTAAGCTGCTAACGCTTGCGCTGCTTCTGGATACTGAGTATTTGCATTAACACCGATATATTTGTAATCTTTGAAAGAACTAATCTGATTGTCTGTTCCATTTACTTTAAAAGTTGGAAGTTGAGCAGCACCAAAGTTTTCACCAAGAGCTTCTTTTACGTTGTTAGCATCCCATGTACCAGAACAGAATGCACCTAATTTTCCTTCTTTCATGTAACTTAATGCAATATTTTCATCTGTCTGCATTAAGAATTTAGGATTTGTTCCTAAACCAATCATATATTCACCAACTGCTTTACCTGTTTCATTGTTAAATGTACAAACAGTTGCATCTTTTCCATCTGTTCCAAATAATTGACAACCTGCACCTAAGAAGAATGCTGCATTGTACCAACCATTGTCAAGGTCAAGAGAAAAGTTATATACTCCATCGCCTAAGTCTTTTGCCATCATTGTATCAAGAGATTTTACTTCTTCTTCCGTAAACTTGCTCTTATCATAGTACATAAACCATGAGTTTGGAGAGAAAGGAATACCATATAAAGCGCCGTCGATTGTTGCTGCATTAATAGGATCTTCTAAATTATCAGCTTTAATTTCATCAATGCCAATTGTTAATGGGTAAAGAACACCATTAGCTTGAAGTTCAGCAGTCTGATCACCAGCAAAGTAGAATACGTCAGCACCTGCTGCTGCATCTTTTTGAAGTTCTGTTCTGGCATCACCTTCTGCACAAACAGCATATTCAAATGTTATGTTCCATTCTGGATGCTCTGCTGCAAATTGTTCACATAACGTTCCTAATAAGCTATCCCCATAGCCTTCATAAGCAGTTTGTTCTTCCTGTGGACCCCAAACTAATAACTTCACATCAGTTGGCGCTGCTGCCGCCGCATCATCCGTTGCTTTTGCTGCATCGTCTGTTGTTGCAGTGTTAGCTGCTTCTTCTTTTTTGTCAGATCCACATGCTGTCATGAGACCCATTACTAAAACAAGTGCCATTAGTAATGCAATAAGTTTTTTCCCTTTTTTCATAAATTTCTACCTCTTTCCTTTTTTTAATAAAATATGTAAAACATATTTCATCCTCTTTGATTCTGGCTATATAAGCCATGTTGCCATTTACTGCGGAGGGTTCCCCCTAAGCATTCCATACCTCTTCCTTGTAATCCCTGATTGTTCTATCACTTGAGAATTTACCTGCATTTGCAGTATTAATAAAACACTTTCTTCTAAAGCTATACATATCTGAGTAATCATGATTTGCCTTAAGCTTTGCTTCACAATAAGGTATTAAGTCAAGTAGTAAGTAATAATGATCTGGTTGATGCCAGCTTGCACCTTTCAATAAAGAATCATGTAATTCCTTAAACATGCCAGTACCACCATCATCAAAAGTACCATCAATTAGAGTATCAACTACTCTCTTAATTCTCTTATCTTTCTTGTAAAGATCTTTGGAAGAATAAGTTTTACTAATTTTCTCAATATCTTCAACTCTTGCTCCAAAGATGTAGTTGTTATCTTCTCCTGCCTGTTCTACAATCTCCACATTAGCACCATCAAACGTACCAAGCGTAACAGCGCCATTTAGCATGAATTTCATGTTACCAGTACCAGATGCTTCTGTTCCAGCTGTGGAAATCTGCTCTGATAAATCTGCTGCAGGAGTGATTTTTTCTGCATAAGACACATTATAGTTTGATACAAATACTACCTGCATCTTATTTCTTACATCCTTATCCTCATCAATCATTTTAGCTATTTCATTAATGAATTTGATGATACCTTTTGCTCTGAAGTAACCAGGTGCTGCTTTCGCTCCAAAGATAAAGCAGGTTGGATTGAAATCTTTAATTCTTCCTTCTTTCAGACCAAAGTATATGTCAAGAATTGAAAATGCGTTTAATAGCTGACGTTTATATTCATGAAGTCTCTTAATTTGAATATCGAATATAAAGTCTGGATTAATCTGTATGCCTTCTTTTTTCAAGATATAATCAGCCAACTGCTGTTTTTTAATTCTCTTGATGGAATCAAATTGTTTGATCACTGTTTTATCATCAGCAAACTTCTCTAATTCCTTTAATTTATCCAGGTCAGTTATCCATGAGTTACCAATCTTATCTGTTATAAAACCGGAGAGTTCCATATTAGATAGTGCCAACCATCTTCTCTGGGTAATACCATTTGTTTTATTGTTAAAACGTTCTGGGTAAATCTGATACCACTCTTTTAGGGCGTCATTTTTTAGTATTTCTGTGTGAATCCATGCAACACCATTGGTTGAGTGACTTGCATATATCGCTAATCTTGCCATATGAATCATATTGTCATCAATGATATAATATTTTTTCTGCTCTTTTTCACTGGTAATCTTAAAGCTCTTTAGGTCCTTAATTAACGCTTTTTGTATCATTACCACATATTTATAAACATTTGGAATCACTGCTTTAAATAATGTTACATTCCATTTTTCTAATGCTTCTGCCATAACGGTATGATTGGTATATGCAAAGGTATCTTTTGCAATCTTCAGCGCTTTTGCAAAGGACATATCTTCCTGTTCCATAAAGATACGGACTAATTCAGGAATTGCAACAACTGGATGTGTATCATTTAATTGAATTGCATATTCATCAGAAAAATGACTGAAATCGTTTCCAAAAACTGCTTTATAACGTTTTACAACATCTTGAAGTGAAGCACTTGAGAAGAAATACTGTTGTTTTAATCTTAATTTCTTACCAGCATCTGTGCTATCATTTGGATAAAGTACACTAGTAATTGCTTCTGCATCATTCTTTGCCTTTACCGCTTTGTCATATTGTTGATTGTTAAATAATTCAAAGTTAAAGTTTTCTGTTGGTTCCGCTTGCCACAAACGTAATGTGTTTACTGTCTTTGCACCATATCCAATGACTGGAGTATCATATGGAACTGCATAAACGGTTTGATTTTTAAATTGAATTTCTACTCTTTCCTCTTCTTTTCTAACAGACCATGGATCACCACATGCCATCCAATTATCTGCTGTTTCCATTTGGAATCCATTTTCGAAATATTGTTTAAATAAACCGAATTTATATCTTAGTCCGTAACCATTCAATGTAACGCCAATGGTTGCACCAGAATCTAAGAAACATGCTGCAAGGCGTCCTAACCCACCATTACCAAGTGCTGCATCCTCAATGTCTTCAAACACTCTAATATCAATATTATTTTCACTTACTAGTTCAGAAAATTGATTTAAAAGGCCTAAGTTTAATAAGTTACTATAAATTAAACGACCTATTAAAAACTCTGCCGAAAGATAACATACTTTCTTATCTTTTGAGTCTAGACCCCAATCCTTTCCTACTGTTTTCATGGCTGCTTTAGACACTGCATTATATAATTCAATGGTCGTAGCAGTCTTAACTGTTTTTCCATAGTCTAAGTCAAGTATCTGATTTACATCTGTTTTAAAATTATTCATCTTTGCTCCTGTCCGCTGCTTTTTACAGCATATTATTAAGAGATTATGTCTCTTTTTATCTACCGTAAGTTTCAACAAGTTCCTTCAATTTCAAAATATCTCTA
Organism: Bacillota bacterium; assembly: GCA_023420935.1. Lineage (GTDB taxonomy): Bacteria > Bacillota > Clostridia > Lachnospirales > Lachnospiraceae > Mobilisporobacter. The sequence continues at coordinate 9,006 of JAEZUR010000158.1, forward strand.
TCCGTAAACTGATCTTTTCGCATTCTCCATCTCCAATTGGCTCCTACTGTAGCAGGAAGATTCATTCTTGCTTTATTATCTAATTTTAGAATGTCCTGCATCTGAAAAATCGCAACACTGGATACACTTGCATATGCTAGTCGCAGAATGGAATCTGATATCTCTTTCTTTTTCTTAATATTAAGATATCTTAATAAATATTCTAATTCTTTGCCTTTCTTGTTCTGGAAGAATCCTACAATTGTTTCATTGTCGTGAGTTCCACCATACACAAGTGAATTGCTGTCTTTATAATTATGCGGAAGATACTCGTTATCAGCACTTCCATCAAATGCAAACTGCAAGATTTTCATTCCAGGCCAACCGGTTTTGTACATAAGCTTTCTTACACTTGGTACAACTACACCCAAATCTTCTGCAATAATCTGTGCATCCCCAATGGACTCTTTGATTACATTGGTAAGTTTACTTCCTGGCCCTTTTCTCCATTCACCTATCATGGCTGTTTCGGATTCAGATGGAATTCCATAATATCTAACAATTCCGATAAAATGATCTATTCGTATTATGTCATATAATTTAGCACTAGACTTCATTCTTTCTCTCCACCAAGAGAAATCTTCCTTCTCCATAGCATCCCAATCATATAATGGGTTTCCCCATCTTTGTCCTGTTGCAGAGAATGCATCTGGTGGTACGCCTGCTACATTGATTGGGTTCTTACCTTCATCTAGTTCAAATAGCCTACCATGTACCCAAACGTCTGAACTATCCATAGAAACATATAATGGAATATCACCAATTATCTTAATTCCCTTTTCATTGGTATAACTCTTTAGTTTCTTCCATTGTTGATTGAATTTGTACTGACAGAATTTCCAAAAATCAATGTCTTCTGACAACAGTTTTTTAAAGCGTTCCATTGCTTCTTTTTCACGATAGCATATATCTTTATCCCACAAAAGCCACTCTCTATTCTCAAAATGAAACTTTAAAGCCATGTAGAAGCTATAGTCGTCCAGCCAGTAAATATTGTCACTACAAAAGTTTTTGTAATCCGTTGTTTGTTTATGTAGACTATTCTTATATGCAATCTTTAATACCTGGAATCGATTATTATAAATGGTAGCATAATCAACCTCGTCGTCCCTGTCCCCCCACGTAAGAGAGGTTACATCGGTCTGCTTTAACAATTGTTCCTCTATCAAAAAATCAAGATCTATAAAATATGGGTTGCCTGCAAATGCAGAAAAGGATTGATAAGGGCTATCACCAAAACTGGTTGGTCCAACTGGGAGTACCTGCCAGTATTTCTGCCCAGCCAAAACAAGTGAATCAACAAATTTATAAGCTTCATCACCCAGTGTCCCAATTCCGTAAGGAGATGGTAAACTGCTAATTGGTAGCAACAAGCCTGCACCTCTTTCAAATTGTGAAACACTTTTACTCTTTATCATCATTTATATATGCCCCTTCTGTAAACAGTCCATAACTCCTATTTACCTCTTTCGAAAAAATAACTAAATAATTCGTCTCCACTTCTCAATTTTCGAGAAGTTTCGAAACACTATAGTCATAATACCATTCTTTCATGATTTTGTCAACATCGCTTTTTAATATTGTTGTTATTATCTCCATTTTTTATTCGTAAATCGAAGCATTGTTTGTATATTTTTACAAATGCCGTTTCATTTAAACTATTTATTCCTAAATTATAGGGTATTCCATATACATATGACAAATTATACAAAATAAGATATAATTTTTATAATATACGAAAAATTGAAAAAGAAAGATTGAAAAAGATATAGGTAAGGTTTATACTTATGAACATAAAAGCGATGTATATACGCATTACAGGGAGGATTATTAATAATGGCTACGATAAAAGATATCGCGAACAAGCTTGGAATAGCTGTCAGTACCGTTTCTAAGGGTTTAAATGGCGCAAGCGATATTAGTGATGATATGCGACAGCTCGTATTGGATACTGCTGTTGAAATGGGTTATGCATCTAAGAAAATGAAAACCCAAGGAAAACGCAAAGTATGTATACTCATCGAAAATATGGATTATGAAAACATTGATCAGTTTGGTTATGAAATCATTGTTGGATTCAAGCTATCAGCCGCAAGAAGACATTGGGATGTTTCTGTCATACCTACCAACCTTAATATGCAGACTGCCGAGAAATTCGATACATATATGTTGAAAAATGGATTTAGCGGAGCATTTTTATTAGGTTTTGCACTTCATGATGATTGGGTAAAACAACTGAATAAAACAACCGTACCAACGGTTTTATTTGATAATTATATTAGTAATAATAATCATGTTGGATATGTGGGCACGGATAGTTATGAGGGAATAGAAACTGCCGTGAACCATTTAGTTGAGCTGGGACATAAAAAAATTGCCTTTCTTAACGGATCTAAGAATTCTATGGTTTCAGAACAAAGACAGCAGGCGTTTATACAAAGCTTAACCGCAAACGGAATCGAGCCAGATGAGAATCTAATGGAATACGGTTATTATGTTCCTGATTGCGCCAAGTATCATGTTCCGACTTTTCTAAAGCATGAAGCAACTGCTATTATGTGCGCCAGTGATTTAATTGCATCTGGTGTAATCGCAGAGGTTACCAAACACGGTCTACGGGTTCCGGAAGACATTAGTGTAATTGGCTATGATGATCTACCAATTGCCACACAATTAAATCCTCCGCTTACAACCATAAGGCAGGATCGTATTGATCTTGGAAAAAGTGCTTTTCTCTTATTAGATGGTCTCGTTCATAATGTAACCATTAGTAAAATGTTACTTCGAGCCAAATTTATAGAACGTAATTCAACCGCTAACTATGTAGCAAACAAAAATACAGAAGATTGATTTTCTTTCTAAATAGTATAAAATAACCGCCCAGTTAAGGAATATGATAGTTTTCCTTAACTGGGCGGTTCTATTAAGCTTTATATCCTCTAGAATACTCGTTGGGATTTACAAGGGTTTCATTTAATGTTCCTTTCCCATACGTAAGTCCTGCATACAATTGTTGTGAATTCTCCATTAGGCTACTCGAGTGATCTTCTTTGGCAACGCCTTCAAATCCAATCAGTAATCGTTCCATTACCTTTTGTGCACTGTCTAAGATATCTGGTTTACGCTTCATGAGTGCTGTTATTACCCGCTTGTTAACATAAAGGTATAATTGTATCAAATCATAGGAGATTATATATTGATAATTTAATCCTCCCATTAATTCATTCATCAACTTCTGAACTCGTTTCAATTCATTCTCATAAGTTTGAATATCATTTTGCAGAAAGGCTTCCTTTGCTTGTCTCATACTGTCTAATATCAACTCATATGTAATCACAACAAGCTCACTTTTATTTGCCTGGGTAATTCTTGCTGTATATACCTGCAGTTTTTCTTTTTCCATTAAATTCTCCTATCTAACTGATTAGCCTTGTAACAAGGAAAGGATTGTCTGTGGTCTTTCATTTGCCTGCGCAAGCATGGAAGTACCTGCCTGTGCTAATACATTTTTCTGAGTATAGTTGGCCATTTCTTCCGCCATATCTACATCTTCAATACGAGAAAGGGCTTCCGTCATATTTTCTGCTCCTACATCTAAGTTAGCAATGGCATGGTCTAAACGATTCTGATATGCACCTAACTTTGCACGGATTGCCGAAACATCATTGATAGCAGTATCTAATAATGTGATTCCAGCTTCTGCACCATCTTCTGTATTTAAGTTTATATTTTCAATTCCTAATGTTTTTGGTGAAACCTGTGGGATCTTAACATCAACCATTTGTCCTTCATTAGCTCCAACTTGAAGACCTAGAGTACCTGCATCTAGGATAGTGATTATTGCATTAGGAGTCGTAGGAACTGTGGCAGGATCGACAAATTTCTCGTCAATCTCCAGTTTCATCTCAAATCCATTACTATCTGTAATTGTAACAATATTTCCATCTGTTGATACGGTTGCAGTATTGTTGAATCCAGACCCTGTTGGAGGTATACTTACTTTTGCATCCGTTCCTTTTGCTGTGGTAGTTATTGTATCAAGACCTAGCGCAATTGCTAGTGTTGGATCTGTACACGAAATAGTAATTGATTGATCCGAACCGCTTTCCTTAGATGTAAATACTAAATGTGCATTCGCGTCAGTTAATGGAACTTCTGCGGTTGCAGGTGCTGCTACTGCATCATTTGCTGTAAGATTAATGTTAATACTATCACATAGATTTCTTAACTTAGTCATTATGCTGGCTTGTGACTCATTTGCTGCAATCTCAATTACTTCACCATTAACATATATCTTTCCAGATGCTGCGACTGGTAATGTAACTGCACTCGTGGTGTCAGCCACCGCTTTAGCAGGCAATCCTTCCTTTTCTACAATAATTCCATAGGATGTCGTTCCCACTTCATCAGATAAGGAAATAACATTCACATCTACATTACTTGAATATGATCTTCGATCTAGACTACCATCTAATAATTTCTTGGTATTAAATTCTGTTGTTTCTGAGATACGTTTTATCTCGGAATTTAACTGATCTACCTCTGCTTGAATAGCAGTACGATCTTCATAAGTATTGGTTCCATTTGCTGCCTGTACAGATAATTCTCTCATTCTTTGAAGCATTGCTTCCACTTCACTTAAAGCACCTTCTGCTGTTTGAATAACTGAAATACCATCTGCTGCATTTCTAGATGCCTGCTCCAAACCTGCTATCTGCGTTTTCATCTTCTGAGATATTGCCATACCTGCAGCATCATCTGCTGCACGGTTAATGCGGTAACCAGAGGATAACTTCTCTAAACTGCGATCTAATGCTGAATTGGTTCTCTTTAACTGATTGTTTGCCATTAATGCTGATATGTTATGATTAATTCTCATATACTCCTCTTTTCTGTAGATCTTTTGCTCTTCTACGCTAGTTTATTTTAGATTACTTTGCTCCATATTTTTCATATGTTGTACAAACGCCTTGGCTACTTGATAAAGTGTTTTTGTATCCGTTGTACCTTCTTGGTTTATTTCATTCACATCAGGTTTATTAAAGATTGACTTTATAGTAGAATTAATTCCTGTATTTATATTTTTAACTTCTATCCCTGTTGCATGAAGCATCTCCGCAAATTGCGCCACTCCACTAGATATGGCATCTAGCCCTTCTCGATTGTCGCATAGCATCAATCCCTTTAGTGCTTGATCCTTTATAACAAATTCTGCTTGAACCTTACCTAACTTGTCAGACTGAAGACTTACCTGTACTTTTCCAATTTCGTTCTCGCCACTGACGATGGTCAGGTTCATCTGTGTAACACGATCACCTGTAATGATTGGTATCTCATAGCATTCTTTCCTGCTTAAGTTTTTGGCAAGCTCGATACCATTACTTAAAAGTTTTAGATCTGCTAGATCATTAGTACTAAGGTTTGATACACCATAGTCCTGATTAAGAATATTTTGCATGGACTTACCAACTTTATCATAAGCCGCTTGCATGGATTCTGCATCATCCAAACTATCGGATAGACCACTTAGGACTTGTTCAAATTCAGCTGAATCTTCGTTTTCTAATCTTTTCGCTTGATTTAAAAGGTTCTTAAATATAGATTGACCATTCTGCACAATTTGATTAACAGCTGAAATACTCTGCATGGATACTGGTATTTGATAACTTGTTAGAAACTCTATACTATCTTTTGAATTTTCTGCTAAGTTTCTTATCTCCATCACCTTATCTTCATAGTATCCTAAGTCCTCTTCTCCTCCATCTTGACCTTTTATTTCTTCATAAAGGCTTTCTATGGATTGATTTAAGATCGCATCTAGATTACTATTCTCTAAATTCATTAACTTCTTAGGTGAAATTTCTTGTTCCAGAGATTTCACTATACTATCATAATAAGAGGTAGATTCCGATGTCTGATAAGACGTTTCAATCTGGTCAGTAATGGACTCTTTCTTAAATGTTAGGCTTTCTAGTGCACCAAAATCATCATCAACTTTTTGGTTCACACCATTGCTTTTTCTCGTTCGCACTGCCGTTAGTAGATTCTTTAATGTCATATCTTGGTCTGCCTGAACTACGGATCCTATAGCGGCACCCTTGGTTTTCTCCACATTATTAAGAAGACGATATATTCCTATGTATGATTTTCTCTCTTCCTCTGTGATTTCATTATTTTTTTCTAGTTTCCAAAGGAATTTACTATATCGCTCTTCCTCTGTTACTCCTAGTTCTTCCCTTATCTGAGTAATATGCTGATTTAGCTCATCAATTGGCATATTGATAGGATTCTGTCCACTTCGAATCATCTCAACTGTAACAGCTGGATGTAAATGTTCCATAAGGTAATTTACTTTCGAATCATACTCTTTGATGTTCATAATAGAATCCTTTGTAATCTCCATTCCATTGTATCCAAGGATTCTAACTGCTCTTTGATTTGCCCCAGTTGTTTCCATATCTAATTTAGCTAAAATATTATCTACATTTTGAAATGCCTTTTCTATGGAATCTCCCATATCTTTTCTTGGTGCAGTCATTAATGTCTCATATGCTACTCCTGCCTTATCCATCTGGGCTTTCAGATTACTTCCCTCTTTTGAGAGGGTTTCTACTGTCTGTATTGACTTCTGATCTAATGTTGTACCTAAAATATAGCTAGGTGCTGTTTTTAATTCATTTACTTTCTCAGTGGTTTCTCGAAGCAAGTTAACCGCTTCATCTGTAACAGAAAGGTTTCCCTCTTTCAGTAGATTTTGATAATATTGATCTTCTATCTCTCTTAAACCTTCAACGACGCGTTGTAGATCTGAAGTATTTAAATCAATCCCTTTACCTATTAATTTCTGTCCTGCCTCCACTGTCATTTTCAATCTAATCTCTTCTAGTTGACGCTTTGCAGTTACTGCTTTTATATCGATAGATGCCGTTTCATAATGAGGTATCATAAATTCAGAGTTTGAGCTCTGTTCTTCCGTTAGCGACATCTGTTTCATCAAACTATTAAGATTAACTTCTTGCTGCTTTTGAGTAACTTCTAAAATAGCTTTATCTGTAACAGACGCAAAATCCTCCACTGCTTGTTTTGCTATATCATACGAATGATCAACTAGTGAGGTCTGCTCTGGAGTTAACCCTTTTGCAACTGTATGAACAATTTTGTCAATGATAGTATCTTGATCCATACCTTCGTTAATTTGTTGTAATTGACTTAAACTATTTAAAGTATCTTTGGTAATAGGTAATTGATTTTGAAAAAGCCATTTGGCCTTTCCTATGGTATCATCATTTAGTTCCATTCCAGCTTTGGTAAGTACATTTTCTGCCTGTGTCTTAATCTCGTCCCATGCCGCATCTACTTCTTTTGTTTGTACTACACTACCCGAATACTGACCATGGTAAAGATTTTGAATGGTTGGTTCCAAATCATTTCCTATTAGATAGCACATGGTTTTATCAGATATAGGTGTAACCTTGGATGCCAAATCTGTAGCATTTGCAATCTTAAGAATACTTTCCGCAGTGACAGGCATATTTGCATCAAGTAATTTCTCAGCGATCTCTTCTGGCATTCCTGATTTCTTCAGGTTTCCTGCTATTACCTTCTTGATTTGCTTTCGGTATTCTTCTTGATCTTTAATCTGGGTTTTAATTCCTTCATCTTTTTGTTCCCTCTGAAC
>JAEZUR010000174.1 GCA_023420935.1 Bacillota bacterium
ACGAAGGCATATCCCGTTTTACCAATGCCTAATTCATCTGTAATATCATTTAATGCTGTCCCATTTCTCATCCCTATAAGAACACCAGCAACGCTTCCGTCTTTAATAATAGGAACCGCATAAACGATTGTTACAGCATTCGTTACTTTATTAATAAATATGTCAGAAACATTTGCTTCTCCCTTTAATGCCTTTTGAAAATATTCCCGTTCTGACATATTAAATGTTTCTCCACCCAATACAGTATTAGCTGTCCCATCCGGTGCAACTACTGCTATATCTTCATATTTCAGTCTTTCTACATCTTTATTTAATGATAACTTTTGCTCCTCCCAATTCATAGAGGTTATTACATCCCTGTTTGAAACTTCTGCTAAAACCTGCAATCTCATATTCAAGATTGTCTCCAAACGTTTAGCGGATTCCTCCGCAATAAATGCGATGTTGTGTTCCTGTGTTTTTAATACGGTGTTAGAGCTGTAAAGCACGCCAAATAAACCAACTAGTAATGATACAATTAGTACTAGTATCCCTACTATAACACCTATACTTTGAGATAAACTCTTTTTCATTTTTCCACCCTGTCCTTTCATTCCATACCCTTTCATTAGTAAATACTCTTATTTTTAGCGTTCCTATGATACCACAGTATTTTTTAAATGTCTATCAGAATAATTGAATCCGGTTGACAGCAACTTATTTACCAATTATAATCGATTTGACTGATGAATCCATTATGTAACGAAATGGACTTAGGCATATATATGTTTGTGAAGAATCACAAACAGGGAGGTAAACATGATCTTAGCATGTAAAAGTATATCAAAATCTTTTGGCACCAATCAGATTCTGTCTGATGTGTCATTCCATATAAATGAACGTGAAAAAGCAGCAATCTTAGGTATTAACGGAGCTGGTAAATCCACGCTTCTAAAAATTATCATGAATGAAATGAAGCCAGATGACGGGGAAGTCATACTTGCCAAAAATGCAACCATAGGCTATCTGGCACAGCATCAGGAATTGTCTTCTGATCACACCATATATGATGAGATGTTAGAGGTGAAAAAGGATATCATTCAGCTAGATGAGCAAATTCGTTCACTAGAAGAAAATATGAAGGCAGTAACTGGTAGTGAATTAGAATCAATGTTAAATACCTATACAAGACTAACCCATGAATTTGAATTGAAGAATGGTTATGCTTATAAAAGTGAAATCATTGGTGTATTAAAAGGGCTTGGTTTTACAGAAGATGACTTTACCAAAAAAACCAGCACTCTATCTGGAGGCCAGAAAACCAGAGTTTCTCTTGGTAAACTTCTACTGGCCACTCCCGATGTTATTCTTCTGGATGAGCCGACCAACCATTTAGATCTAGAATCCATTGCTTGGTTAGAAACTTACCTTTTAAATTACAACGGAGCGGTCGTTATCGTAGCCCATGACCGTTATTTTCTTGATAAAATAGTTACAAAAGTAGTGGAATTAGATAATAGTAAAGCCCAGACTTTTCTTGGTAATTATAGCGCTTATGCTGACAAAAAAGCCATGCTACGAGATGCTATGTTAAAACATTATCTGAATCAACAGAAAGAAATCAAACATCAAGAAGAAGTAATCGCAAAGCTACGTTCCTTTAACCGTGAAAAATCTATTAAACGAGCGGAAAGCCGTGAAAAGATGTTAGACAAAATAGAACGTGTGGATAAACCAGTAACCAGTGAAGCTCATATGTCCATTCACCTGGAACCACATGTAATCAGTGGTAATGATGTGCTAAGCGTTACTGACCTAAATAAATCCTTTGGTCAAAACAAACTATTCGATGATATTTCTTTTGATATCAAGCGCGAAGAAAAAGTAGCAATCATCGGTAACAACGGAACGGGAAAAACAACGATCTTAAAGATTATTAACCAAATGTTAGACGCAGACTCTGGAGAGATAAAGCTTGGCTCCAAAGTAAAAATAGGCTACTTCGATCAGGAACATCAGGTTTTAAATATGGATAAAACATTATTCGATGAGCTGCAGGATACTTATCCAAACATGGATAACACTTCTATTAGAAACATACTTGCAGCCTTTTTATTTACCAATGATGACGTATTTAAACGGATTAAGGACTTAAGTGGTGGAGAACGAAGTCGCGTATCCTTAGCCAAATTAATGCTGTCAGAAGCCAATCTTTTAATCCTGGATGAGCCGACCAACCATTTAGATATTACATCAAAAGAGATTCTTGAAAATGCAATCAATCATTATTCCGGAACCGTTTTATATATCTCCCATGACCGTTATTTCATCAATAAGACTGCTACAAGAATTCTTGACTTAACACATCAGACATTACTGAACTACATCGGTAATTACGATTACTACCTTGAGAAAAAACCAGAGATGGAAAAATTATATTTCTCCAATATTCCATCAAACTCATCCCAGTCCTCTTCTTCTGAACCTGTAGAAGATAATAAAACAGACTGGAAACAACAAAAAGAAGAACAAGCACGACAGCGTAAACGTCAAAATGACCTAAAGAAAATAGAAGAAGAAATCCAGCAACTAGAACAACGAAACGAAGAGATCGATGGGTTACTCACCCAAGAAGAAATCTTCACTAACGTGCCAAAGCTTATGGAGTTAAATAAAGAGAAAGCTACGATTGAAGGGCGTTTAGAGGAATTATTAGTGCAATGGGAAGATCTTGCAGAATAATTGTGAAAACATGTGATGTGTTGGCGAGGGTACTGAAAAAGTCTCCATTTTATATATGAAAAGAATAACGGTGTATCTATATTCATTTGGCTGCCTTACCTTCCTGCGGCATGTCCTTATATAGCCTCAAAGATGCAAAAAACATCGCAGCTGCTCTGTTTTTAGCTGAGTCTATAGTCGGACATAAGAAGCCTTGTCAGCCGGTCAACGCCAAGCTGAATATAGATACACCGTTATTCTTATGTAATGTGTTGAGAGACTTTTCCAGTACCATTTACATTACGACAATTTTTTACGTAAAAAACGCGCTATAAAAATATAATTTGCATAATAGCTATTCACATTGCAATGTAGCTTTATTACTTAATGAATCTTTTGAATTAGTATGGTTTTATTATGACCTTTCGTGTATTATTTACATTGTATAGTAATTTCCAATTGCTAGCGAAGAAAAAGTATGCTAACTCTTAAATGTACCTTGTTAATATAATTAAAAACAATAAACCATAAATACATTTATGATTAGGGGGATTAGGGAATGACAATTTTATTATTTATTTTAGGATTATTTTTTATTGCATGTGGTATTACAATCAAATATAAAAGATGGTTATGGATTCACCAAGGATTAATTAAACGTCCAGTAGATATTATTAAGTATACCAATTATATGGGTATCATTGATGTTATAGCTGGTACTATTTATATCATTGTCGGAATAATGTTTTATTATTTCGAAATGCCCACAATTTTAGTATTTATCATCTTAATTATTTATTGTATTTCTACAATATACGGAGAAGTCAAATATAGAACAAAATAAATATAATCAAACGTTACTTCCAAGATAGCTCTCAAATTATTCATTATTATATTCTAAAAATGTTATAAAAATAATCAAAAACGTAAATGAGGAACGCAATTCGGCATGGTTGTTTCCGTAATGCACTGTATAAAAAACTCGCCCTGGAATTCGTGTGATCAAAGGCGGACGTTTTCTTGTCCGACTATGACATACTAATTCCAGGGCGAGTTTTTTATCCTGTGTGTGAGGAAACAACCAAGTCGAATTGCGTCCCGCTCCACAACCTAAATTATATCCACTCTACAATACTTTCTCTAAGAACTGCTTCGCTCTCTCCGAAGATGGATTACGAAAGAATGTCTCTGGTTCACTTTCCTCAATCACTTCCCCTTCATCCATAAACAGAATGCGACTTCCAACTTCCTTGGCAAAGTTCATTTCATGAGTAACAACAACCATTGTCATACCATCTTTCGCAAGATCACGCATAACCTCTAATACTTCCCCAACCATTTCTGGATCCAATGCGGATGTTGGTTCATCAAACAGCATTACTTCTGGTTCCATGCATAATGCACGAACAATGGCAATACGCTGTTTCTGACCACCAGATAACTGAGATGGATAAGAATTAGCACGGTCTGCTAATCCAACTCTTTCTAAAAGTTTCATCGCTCTTTCTTCTGCTTGCTCTTTTGTTAATTTGAGCAATTTCATTGGAGCTATGGTCATATTTTTAAGTATTGTCATATGTGGGAAGAGATTAAAATGCTGAAATACCATTCCCATTTTTTGACGATATTCATTGATATTTATCTTTGGATCATTAATGGCAACTCCGTCTAGATATATTTTTCCGCTTGTAATAGGCTCCAATTGATTCAGTGTTCTAAGAAAAGTTGACTTTCCAGAACCAGAAGGCCCAATCACGACTACAACGTCACCTTTACTGATTGAGGTATTAATACCTTTCAATGCATAGAAATTACCGAATTTCTTCTGCAGATCTTCTACCTGAATTAAAACTCCTTCATTAGTGGTCACTTGCACGCAACCTCCTTTCCAAAGCATTTACTCCAGCTGTCAATATCATAACCAAGGTAAGATAAATTAAGGCAACCGCAACTAAAGGAAACAACGCCTCATACGTATTACTTCGTATGATATCTCCACCCTTGGTAAGATCAGCAATTGCAATATATCCGGAAACAGATGTTTCTTTTAATAATACAATAAATTCATTTCCAAGAGCAGGTAATACATTTTTAAAAGCTTGTGGTATTATTATAAACAACATAGTTTGCGTATAATTAAATCCAAGGCTACGACCAGCCTCCATCTGTCCGCTATCTATGGACATAATACCTGAACGGAAAATCTCAGTTACATAAGCTGCAGAGTTTAATCCAAATGCAATAATTGCAACAAATATTTTGTCGATAGAAACAGACCCAAATATAACAAAATATATAATTAAAAGCTGTACTACAACCGGTGTTCCTCTGAAAATAGTAAGATAGAGCTTACAAATAAAATTAAGTATTTTAAGCTTACCTGTCTTATCATAAGTTGACCGGATTACTGCCATGGTGAATCCCAATAACATACCAATAATAACAGCAAAAATTGTTATCTCTAACGTTACTCCAAGGCCTTGTAATAAATACTTCCATCGGTTGTCGGTTAAGAAATTCTCCGCAAATTTATCCAAGAAGTTTTGTAACATCTTATCACCAATTTACCCTTCTATTATTTCTTTCTTACAACAATAACTTGTGTCGCAGTGGTGTAAGAATCTGTAAAGTCAATATTTTTTAGTCTATCTTCTGTCACGGTCATACCCGCAACTCCAACATCTGCTTTTCCATTTTGTACTGCAAGAATAATGGAATCAAATGCCATATCTTCAATCTTTAATTCCATTCCTAATTTATCAGCAATTGCTTGTGCAACTTCAGCATCGATACCAACGATTTTATCTGATTCTTTGTATTCATAAGGAGGGAACTCTGCATTGGTTGCCATTGTAAGGGTACCATTAGAACGATCTACATCTTCTGGGGATACATATGGTGATTTTCCTGTATTTTCACCAATATAATTGTCTATGATACTTTGTAATGTTCCATCAGCTTTTAATTCTCCTAAAGCAACATTGATTTTATCTTTTAATTCTGTATTCTCTTTACTAATTGAAATTGCATAATCTTCCACTGCAAATGGATCGTCTAAAATCTTTAAGTCATCATTCTTAGATACAAAAACTTTAGCTGGTTCATTATCAATAATAACACAATCAACTTTTCCCTGTTTTAAAGCTTGAATCGCATCTGCACCCTTATTAAACTTTTCAATCTTAGATCCCTGCTCTTCATAATCACTCGCATAAATATCTCCAGTTGTTCCCAACTGTACACCAATTGTTTTCTTTGGTAGATCATCGATGCTATTTACTGTATTAGCAGGAACCCCGCTACCACATGCTGTAAGTCCTAACATAGCTGTTAACGTTGCAACAGCAGTAATTCTTTTAAATAAATTTGATTTTTTCATATACTTCCATCCTTTCTATTTTACATACTTTTTTTCACTAAAATTTGTACACCTATCTATTTTAAAACTGTAACTTTTAACTGAATTCTACTATTATTCCATAGCGTACAGCATGAATCATGTGGTATCTAGATTCAGCTTGGTCAGACCGGCTGACGACGGCTGTTTATATTCTATTTGAGACTTAGGTAAAGACGCCGCTTACGATGCGGCGTCTTTACCACGTTCTGAGGCTCATATAGAATATGCCTAGGAAGGTAAGGCGACCAAATGAATCTAGATACCACATGATTCATGGCCACAACCTAAAAAATAGGCAACAAGTTATAATTACACTTTTATAAGGTTCTCTAACCCCTGTTTACTAATATTTTGAATTGTGTTGCGGATGTGTTCTTTGGCAAGTTCTTCTGCCCTGTCAGCATCACGTTGTTTAATTGCTTCCACCATTACCATATGTTCCTGATTGGACTCTATCGCACGTGTCATCGAGGAAAGTGTAACCTTTCGAACCCGTTTCACATAATGATGGAAATCAGAAAGAACATGTTCAAGCATTTTACTTTTTGATGCCTCATAAATGATCTCGTGGAACTTATTATCTAATTCTAAAATCTGTTCATGATGATCTTTCTTAGCATGAAATTCCGATAGATAGATAATCTCTTCTAGTTCCTCTACCTGCTCATTGGTAATGTTCTCACATGCCCACCTTGCACATAGACCTTCTAGATAGGAACGAATAATATAGATATCTTGAATATCTTTTGGAGTAATACCATTTACATGTGCACCTTTATTAGGCACTACACTTACTAACCCCTCTAACTCTAATTGACGAAGTGCTTCTCTCACTGGAGTTCTGCTAACGCCAAGCTCGATTGCAATGGTATTTTCTTTTAACTCTTCATTCCGTCTGTACTTACCGGAGAGAATATCTTCTCGTATTCTGTTAAAAACTCTGCCTCTTAGTGAATATTTATCTGTTGTTTCTTTTACAACATCTGCTTCATCCAAGAATATACCCTCCTAATCTTTTGTTGCTTATGCTACCTTACTTACATTTTTTCAATTGTTTCCATAATGTAATCAGCGAACTGAGCACTTGTAGCTCCATCGGATCTTCCTGTTAAAACAAGCTTTTTCTCCGTAATGGTACAAACATCTAATGCTTTATATAATTTATCAGCTTCTGTAGTAAATCCAATATGTGCTAATAACATAGCGCCTGCTCGGATTACACTACATGGATCTGCATAAATATCTCTTCCTTCTTGAACCATACGTGGTGCGGAACCATGAATTGCTTCAAACATTGCATACTGTTTACCAATATTCGCACTACCTGCAGTACCTACGCCGCCTTGGAATTCTGCTGCTTCATCGGTAAGAATATCACCATAAAGGTTAGGAAGAACAAGTACTTGGAAATCTCTTCTTCTTTTTTCATCCACAAGTTTTGCAGTCATAATATCAATATACCAGTCATCTGCTGAAATTCCTGGATACTCTTTTGCGATAGCATAGAATGTATCTAAGAATTTACCATCTGTTGTCTTAATAATATTTGCCTTAGTTACTGCAGTTACTCTAGTCTTTCCATTGGCTTTTGCAAATTCAAATGCTGCTTTGATAATTCTGTCGCATCCTTGAGAAGTTACAACAGTAAAATCGATTCCTAAATCTTCTGTTACATTGATACCTTCTTTACCAGCTGCATAACCACCCTCTGTGTTTTCACGGTAGAATGTCCAATCAATTCCTTGCTCTGGAATACGAACAGGTCTTACATTTGCAAAAAGATCTAGTTCTTTTCTCATAGATACATTTGCTGATTCTACATTAGGCCACTCGTCACCTTTTCTAGGAGTTGTAGTAG
>JAEZUR010000052.1 GCA_023420935.1 Bacillota bacterium
CCTAAATTGATAGTCTCTATTTAAGTATTCTTATATGCTTTTTCATTTGTTACGAAACTATTAAATATATTACATAATTATTATAACAATTAATAACATTTTTGTCAACTATGTGGCAGAAAATAAAAGTTGACAAAAAACTACCACAAGTACCCCATTTAGAGATTCTTGTGGTAATTGATTCAGTATGTTTTAAATTATAATGCAAACTAAGCCGCCATTACTATCGTTTACAACCTTCTGAATGGTTTCTTGTAATTTCATTTGACTTTCATCAGTCAGTTTATTCACTTTGGCATTAATTCCATCATCCACCAATTGCTTAATAGATTTACCAAATATATTAGTCGCCCATATTCCCTCCGGATTATCTTTGGTACTTTCTGCGATGTATTGAATTAAATCATTGGCCTGCTCTTCACTTCCGACAATTGGAGCAATTTCCGTCTCTATATTTGCTTTTATCATGTGAATGCTTGGGGCCAATGCCTTAATCTTAACTCCGAATTTATTACCATGTTTCACTAATTCAGGTTCTTCAATGGTGATTTCTTCCATGGATGGCGTAACGATACCATATCCTTTATATCGAACTTCATCACAAGCAGTTCCAACTTTACTATATTCATTTTTCTTAGCAGCAAGTTCACGTAAGGTTGCAATCAATTGATATTCACCTGCAATTGGAACACCAATCATGTCACTAAGAATCTGATAGTAATATTTGTCATCAAAATCAAAGGAAATCTTTACATTTCCATTTTCCATCATTATTTGATCTAGTTTAACATTTTTTATGTATTCACTATCCGCTACTAAATTAGATGCTTTAATATCTCGAATGATAGAAAGGTTATCAATTAAGTTCCGTACAGAATTAACTAAATCTTGCTTCAGCCAATGATCACCCGGAAGCATTTCTACCCACTTAGGTACATAAAATTCAAGCTGGGAAATCGGGAACACAGATAAGATCTGCTCCATGATTTTATGTATATCATCTTTTCTTAGTTGTTCACAATTCATAGGAACAACTGCTACGCCATATTTACTACCAATACTTTCCGCTAAGGCAATGGTTTCCTCTGAGTATGGATGACTACTATTTAATAGCACTATAAACGGTTTCCCAAGGCGTTTTAATTCCATGATGGTCCTTGCTTCTGCAACTTCATAATTGTCGCGAGGAATCTCTCCAAAACTTCCATCCGTAGTAATAACAACACCTATGGTTGCATGTTCATTAATTACTTTCTTGGTTCCAAGCTCTGCAGCTTCCGTAAATGGTATTTCATAATCATACCACGGAGTTTTGACCATACGCTCTTGCTCATTCTCAATATGTCCGGAAGCACCATCTACCATATAACCCACACAGTCAATCAACCTAATTTTAACTGACGTATCACCTGAAAGTTGAATATTGGCAGCTTCTTTTGGTATAAATTTTGGTTCCGTTGTCATGATCGTTTTACCAGCTGCACTCTGCGGTAATTCGTCAATGGCACGTTCTTTGCTATGTACATCTTCAATTCCAGGTATTACCAAGAGATCCATAAACCGTTTAATAAAAGTGGACTTTCCAGTACGGACAGGACCTACAACACCAATATAGATTTCCCCATTTGTACGGGCTTGTATATCTTTATATACATTAAAATTGTCCATAAAAATATCCCTCCTGCATATATTTCGACTAGTAAAATATATGAGATCAGAAGGGATAATATTCCTAATTAATCTTCACACCATTCAAGTGTAGAATATTCTCTTTTTTTATTTCTTAGCAATAAATCAGTTACTGCCTCTCTTGCTGATTTGTTTTCAAATAAAACAAGATTAATCTGTTCAACAATTGGCATGGAAATATCATATTTCTTAGCAAGAGCAAGTGCTGCTTTTGCAGAATATACACCTTCTACAACCTGCTTTACTTCCGCCATAGCTTCTTGCATGGTACGACCTTGTCCCATAAGATAACCCGCATTACGGTTACGGCTATGTTTACTTGTGCAGGTAACGATGAGATCACCTACTCCGGATAAACCCGAAAAAGTCTCCATCTTACCGCCCATTGCAATACCTAATCTGCTCATTTCTGCAATTCCTCTGGTCATTAGGGCTGCTTTTGTATTATCTCCAAAGCCAAGTCCGTCAGCTATACCTGCCGCCAAAGCAATTACATTTTTAAGAGAACCACCTAGCTCAATACCGATAATATCTGGGCTTGTATAAACACGAAATACTTCATTCATAAATGCACTTTGAATGAAATAAGCAGTTTCTTTGGAAGTAGCACCAACTACAACTGTGGTTGGAATTCCCTTACTTACTTCCTCCGCATGACTTGGTCCAGATAATACTGCGATATTTGCTTGTGGTAGTTCATCATGAATAATGTCCGTAAGTGTAAATAATGTAGTTTCTTCAATTCCTTTTGCTACATTAACTATAATCTGACCTTCCTTAATATAAGGAGCAGCAGTCTTTGCTGTACTTCTAACATAAGGAGAGGCAACAGAAAATACGATTAATTCTTTGTCCTTACATGCCGCTTCTAAATCAAGTGTTATATTGATATTTTCAGGAATCTTTACACCTGGTAATCGTTCCATATGCTCGTGATTATTAATTAGCATGTCCACTTCATCTTTTAATGCAGACCAAAGTGTAACTTCATGTCCATTGTTGGATAGTAATATTGCTAACGCAGTTCCCCAACTTCCTGCTCCTAATAAACTAATCTTACTCATAATATCCTTTTGCCTCTTTTCTGCGCTGCTTTTTTGCGCATCTCAAGTTTGTGTGCGCAGCGCTTACATAAACTTGCCAAGTGAACGGGTTTTTCGTTCACTTTGTGAAAGGGTTTTTCGTTCACTTTGTGAACATGTTTTTCGTTCACTTTTGCCTACTCTATTCGGATTTTTGTCCTATCTTTCGCTCTGTTCCATTCAATAGTCTTTTAATATTGTCACGATGTTTGTAATAAGCTAACGCTGTAAATAATAGACTGACGATCAGCATATGTATAAAATCTTCACTGCCTCGAAAAAACAAAAGGTTATTAATA
This sequence comes from Bacillota bacterium, assembly GCA_023420935.1. Taxonomy (GTDB): domain Bacteria; phylum Bacillota; class Clostridia; order Lachnospirales; family Lachnospiraceae; genus Mobilisporobacter. The sequence goes on from JAEZUR010000052.1 coordinate 3,071, forward strand.
GGGAGTAGGAAGGCTACCATTAATGAGCCTAACGATACATATCTGGTAATTGCTACAATTATGATAAATAATGCTAAACCAGTTAAAGTAACTCGGTAATCTGCTATAGCAAGAATAACACCTGCAGTAGCAGCTATTCCCTTTCCACCCTTAAAATTTAACCATACTGGGAAATTGTGTCCTACTACTACTCCAAGACCTGCATACAAGGATAACAGTTGCCAATTAAGTTCAGAATTCTGAAAGATAATTTTTATGGCTATAATTGGAATGATTGCCTTTATAGCATCCCCTAAAAAAGTGATCAAACCTGCTTTTAACCCAAGGGTTCTTAGTGCATTTGTCGTACCAGCGTTGCCGCTGCCTGCATTTCTTATATCTACATGTTTTGCTTTACCAACAACATAAGCAGTGGAAAAGCTTCCAAATGCATATCCGACTATCAAACAAATTATAAATTTTAAGATCATCTTACTCGTTGTCCTTTCTTTCCCTAATGATGAATTTTAGTGATGTTCCCGCAAATCCAAATGCCTCTCTAATCTTATTCTCAATATATCTTGTATATGAAAAATGCATCAATTCTTTATCGTTTACAAAGATAACAAAGGTAGGTGGTTTCACCGATACCTGAGTGATATAGAATAATTTAAGTCGTTTTCCTTTGTCAGAAGGTGGCTGTTGCATTGCAGTTGCTTCTGTCATTATCTCATTTAATACACCAGTCGCAACACGCATAGAATGATTTTGTATTACCATCTCTATCACGTCAAAGATTTTAGGTAATCTTTGTCCAGTTAATGCAGATATAAACATAATCTCAGCATAAGGCATAAAAGATAATACTTCTTTTACTTTAGCAGTATATTTATAGATAGTTTTATCATCTTTTTCAATGGCATCCCATTTGTTAACTGCTACGATGATACCTTTTCCTCTTTCGTGAGCGATACCAGCAATTTTAGCATCCTGTTCCGTAACACCTTCGACTGCATCGATTACTAAAATAACAACATCTGCTCTTTCCACCGCTGTTACTGTACGAATAATACTAAAGCGCTCGATCTCTTCTTTTATTTTACTTTTACGACGAAGACCTGCTGTATCAATGAATATATATTCTTTTTCATTCCAAGTAACTGCAGTGTCAATGGCATCTCTAGTTGTTCCTGCCACATCTGATACAATGACACGATTTTCACCTAATAGTTTATTAATTATAGAAGATTTACCAACATTTGGCTTTCCTACAATAGCAATTCTAGGTCTCTCATCTTCCTCTTCCAACATGTCTTCTGGATTAAAGAACTTGATTACTTCATCCAGCATATCACCAATACCTAACATAGATGCAGCAGAAATAGGTATTGGTTCACCAATACCAAGATTATAAAACTCATATACATCTGGCATAAACTTATCGAAGTTATCAACCTTGTTTACAACTAAGACAATTGGTTTCTGAGATTTACGTAAAATATCAGCCACCTTAAAATCTGCGTCCACAAGCCCTTGTCTAACATCCACAAGGAACATAATTACATCAGCTGTCTCAATGGCAATCTGAGCCTGTTCTCTCATATGCTTTAACATCATATCTTTCGATTCTGGTTCAATACCTCCAGTATCAATTAACGTAAATTGATTATTAAGCCAAGTGACATCCGCATAAATACGATCTCTTGTAACACCAGGATAATCTTTTACGATGGAAATTTTCTCACCAGCTAATACATTAAATAATTTAGACTTACCTACATTAGGACGTCCAACAATAGCTACAATTGGTTTGCTCATTTTTTTACTCCTTCTATATAAAACTTCATCTTATATCCAAATAAATATTATGAATTAATACCATTAATCATAGTATTAATTAAAGACGTACCGTCTGATTGTACAATATGTATCTCCTTTTGTAAAGCAATTTCTAAGTCTGATACCGTAACATCATCTAGTAATACCTCTTCTCCACTGCGTAAAAGCACGTCAGGCAAAATCAAATACGCCCCTAATTCCTTGCCATTTAGCTGCTTTATAATATCTTGTCCAGTTAATAAACCAGCTACCGTAATATCATGGCCAAAAAAATCATTTTCTATAGCATAAACATGAACTGATATATTTGGATATTTATTATTTAATAGTTCTACAAATTGTTTCATTAAAGGTGCTGCTAATATACCAGTGGCTAGTGATGCGGTATGAGTTCGATTATCTCCGTCTAACGTGTTAAGATAATCATTCACTTCAGTCATAAGAGAACGCACCATTCCAACTCCGTTCTCAATCTGCCCATATCCTTCATAACTATCTTCGGATGGGATGGAACGGCCAGCCGTTAAGTACCATTCATCACTGGCGAACACAAATCTAGATCCATATTGTTTGAGTAATTTTTCTTGCCATCTATGAATACAATCAAGCACATGATTCGCATCTTCCTTGGTAAATTTCTCTAAAGGAACTAATCCCTCACGATATTTAGTCATTCCAACGGGCACGACTGATAAGCTTCTCATATATGGCCAAAAATTACTTAAGTCTTCAATGCTTCGTTCTAATTCCTTATTATCATTATATCCTTTGCATAAGACAATCTGGCTATTCATCTCAATTTGAGCGTCATATAATTGTTCCATTTTTTTAAGGGCATCCCCAGCAAATCGATTATGAAGCATGGTTTTGCGCAGCTCTGGATTCGTCGTATGCACAGATATGTTGATTGGAGATAGTTTATAAAGAATAATACGATCAATATCCTCTTGTTTCATATTAGTAAGAGTAATATAATTCCCTTGTAAGAAGGAAAGTCTTGCATCATCATCCTTAAAATATAAGGTTTCTCTCATGTTAGGTGGCATTTGGTCAATAAAACAAAACATGCATTTGTTCTGACAAGAACGATAACTATCCATTAGCCCTTCTTCAAATTCAATCCCAAGATCCTCCTGGGAATCCTTTTCAATCTCTAGCTCCCATTCCTCTCCATTTTCCTTCCTTATAATAACTGTCAGGAATTCTTCCGTAGCATAAAAATGATAATCAAAGATATCTTTCAGTTCATTCCCATTAATACGATACAACAAATCCCCAGTTTCTATCTCTAATTCCTCGGCAATACTACCCGCTTTCACAGACTTAATCTTATGCCCTTTAATCATATCTATTCAAACCTTTCTAAAGTCGACCTTACATCACTCTTTGTTAATATAATATTTTTATTAAGACAAAAATCTCAATAACATAAATTAAGAATCTGTGCGCCCATCCATCCAGATGGCGTAGACCGACTGAAGGTGGTTGTACTAATTTTGTTTGAGACACAAAAATGCGAGCCTTATGCGAACATTTTTTCTGCCTGTGGCTCAATAAAAAATTTACCACCCGAAGGTAAGGCAGCCATCTGGATGGATGGGCGCACAGATTCCCTCATAGCGTATATTAGATTTTTGTCACTCCACACAAATATTATCTCTATCATAACAATTAATATGCGTTTTGTAAATGGATAGAAAAATCCGCTCTACTTTTTATATAGAGCGGATTATAATTCTTCTATCTTATTTCGCTACAACAGCTTTACTTACAACATAATCTAATACTTTATCTCTCAACATATTATCTTTGATTACATCTTCACCGTACTGTTCGATTAATTCGTCTGTAGATGTTAGATTATAATCTTTTACATATTGAGGTAATTGTTCTTCATATTCTTTATCAGTTAATGTTATCTTTTCTTTTAATGAAATTGCCTGGAATACTAATTTATCGGCAACTGCTTGTTTACCATAAGTATTGATTTCTTCATTAAATTGTTCTTCTGTCATTCCAAAAGAATCTAACATATCTTTTAACGTAGCACCCATGCTTGTTGCATAGTCTTCATAAGATTTTTTAAACTGCGCAATCGCTTCGTCTAATTCTTCCTTAGGATAATCCTTAATTTTTGCATTTGCAATTACAGTTGACCAAATTGTATTTCTATCTGTTTCCACAGCTGCATCTTTGTTTTCAGTAGTTAATTCATCTTTTACAGCTTTCTTGTATTCATCAATTGTATCATAATCGGAAATTTCTTTTACATTTTCATCTGTTAATTCTGGAACTTTTTTTACTGTGATAGAATTAATCTTCACTTCAAAAACAACAGGTTGTCCAGCTAAATCAGCCACTTGATATTCTTTCGGAAATGTAACGTCAATGTTTTTCTTTTCACCAATCTTAGCACCAATTAATTGATCTTCAAATCCATCAATAAATGTATCTGACCCAATGACTAACTCATATCCCTCATCAGTACCACCTTCAAAAGCTACGCCATCTTTCAAACCTTTGTAGTCAATATTAACAGTATCACCATCTTGAACCGCTCTATCTGTAATCTGTTCTGTTGTACTTTTCTCATCTAAATCACTTTGTATACGTGAATTAATATCTTCATCCGTAACTTCTGTAGATTCTGGTGTATATTCAATACCATTATATTCTCCTAATGTAACATACGTATCTACATCATACCCAAAATCCGGTGTTTTCTTTCCACAACCCCCAGCAATGACTGCTAAACATAATACTCCCGCCAATAAAATACTTTTTTTCTTCATTTTTAATCCCTTTCTTATCTTTCTATATGACTAATACTCTTTATATCACATTTTAGGCAAAAAAGATAGTCTGAATTTGGATTTCACAAAGATTTCATATATTTTTACTATATTTGATTAGAGCCTATACCTTGACGTAAAATAGCAAGTGTTATATATTTATTGGTAGAATAAACCGTTATATATAAATACTATAAATAAATAATATGGATACCTGATGGAGGAAAGTACAATGACAAAAAGACCTATAACAGAAACGATTCCCGTCGCACCTTTGAAAGTTTTAGCCATGAATAATTGCAAGGAACTAGGCGATAAAATCAACAAATTGATTGTTGAGGCAAGACACGATCAAGTAAATATTGATAAAAAATCATTATCATTTCTTGGCTACGAAGCCGAAAGTTATCTAGTTGATTTCTCTTGTCCACGTTTTGGAAGTGGAGAAGCGAAAGCTATCATCAACGAATCCATTCGTGGCACGGATCTTTACATATTATGTGATGTGGTAAATCACAGTATTCGTTTTAAAGCAAATGGGAAAATCAATTCCATGTCTCCAGATGATCATTTCCAAGACTTAAAGCGTGTCATTGCAGCTTGTAGTGGACAACCTCACCGAATTAATTTAATCATGCCTTTTCTTTACGAAAGCCGTCAGCATAGAAGGAATAAACTTGAATCTTTAGATTGTGCCATTGCACTTCAAGAATTAGTTGAGATGGGCGTTGATAATATTATCACGTTTGATGCTCATGACCCAAGAGTACAAAATGCAATTCCAATCCAAGGGTTTGATAACTTTTATACCACTTTTCAATTTATTCGCACCTTGTTAGATGTGGAACCAGATATACAAATTAATAATGACAATTTGATGATTATCAGCCCGGATGAAGGCGGAACAAGCCGCTCCATCTATTATGCCAACGTATTAGGTGTTGATATGGGTATGTTCTATAAACGAAGAGATTTTTCTACCATTGTAAATGGTAAAAACCCAATTGTTGCTCATGAATTCCTTGGAAATGATGTAACAGGTAAAGATGTATTTATCGTAGATGATATGATAGCTTCAGGAGAAAGTATTCTTGAAGTAGCTTCAGAACTAAAGAAAAGAAGAGCTCGTAAAGTATTTATAGCTGCCACCTTTGGTTTATTCACCGAGGGTCTCGAAAAGTTCGACCGATATTATGATAATAACATTATCGATCAGATCTTCACAACTAATTTAACTTACTGCTCTCCTGAATTATTGGATAAGCCATATTATACTAATGTGGATTTAAGCAAATACATAGCATTAATCATAGATACATTAAATAATGATACTTCGGTTAATGAAATACTAAATCCAACCACACGTATTCAAGAACTACTCGTTGAGCGAAAGAAACGCCGATAGATTCCCGCGTTTACCATTGGTAAAACGATGAGAATATAATAATTCGTGATTACAGCATGTACATACATCGCTACAGTGGATCTGTTCTTCTGGAATGCCAGCCTCGTTTAATATTATGTGATTGGCATTCCATAGATTTAACTGAAATTTTTCATTTTTCTTATCTTCTAAGATTAACGCAGCCTCTTCTTTTGAGAATGCACTTCGAAATTGATCAGCAACATCTTGGCTTACTTCATAACAATCCTTACATATAGAAGGTCCAATCAGTGCAATTATATCATTAGGATTCGAGCCATACGTCTCCTCCATTGCTTTTACAGTAAAGGCTCCTATCTTGCCAACCGTTCCCCGCCATCCTGAATGAGTTAGACCAATTGCTTTTTGCTTGGTATCAATAAAATAAAGAGGAACACAATCAGCATAGGAAGTAGCTAGCACTAAACCAGGAACATTGGTAATTAGGCCATCGATTCCAATTAATTTTTTATGTTCTAAATCATATCCTGCACGGTCTATTTCCGTCACAACATGAATCTTTGTATCATGAACCTGATCTGAAAATACAAGATTCTCTGTGCTTACCTGTAAGGCACCACATATTCTTCGATAATTTTCATATACACAATCTACTTGATCCCCCCTTGTAAAGCTTAAATTCATGGAAGACAAATGACCGCTACTTACACCGCCAAGCTTGGTAGAAAACCCATGCTTGATAAAATCTATTTGAGACAAACTTTGAAACGTAAGAAATGGAACTTCATCTCTTACGTTTAATATGGTTTCTCTATTCATATTGTTTGAATGGTATTGTATTTCTGGAATCAATTCTGTTCTCCTTACACTTATTCATTCGCCATAAAGGCATCTTTTATTAAACGGATATCCTCGTTTAAAATCACGACTACATCAAATCGGCAAGGAGTATCCTCTGGAATTCTCTTTTTATACATATAATATCTAGCTGTCTCTATTATTTGATGCATTTTATGATTGGTTATTGCATCCTCAGGAGCACCTTTTTCTAAAGAGGAACGATATTTAACTTCAACAAACACCAAATATCCTTGATCCTTGGCAATCATATCAATCTCTCCCGTTCTACAGAAGAAATTTTTCTCACAGATATGATAACCATGTTCAACCAAAAATTGCTCCGCTTTTGCTTCTTGTTGGCTTCCTACTAGTCTGTTATTTTTATTCATCTGTCTCTTTTGCATCACTTTAAGAATCCATTCTGTCCGGTAGAACTTTACTTTTTATTCGATCCATATCATCTACAAAAACAAGGATTTCCGCCACCACTTCATATAGTTCTGGAGGTATATACTCACCAATATCTAACTTTGAAAGTGTTCCAGCTAATTTCTCATCTTTATGAACAGGAACATTCGATTGGTTTGCAACATCTATCATTTTATCTGCTAGATATCCTCGTCCTGATGCAATTATTTTAGGCGCATTATCATCCGGATGATACGATAAGGCCACTGCGGTCTTCTTTTTATCCATTTGCTACCTCCAAGCTTTTCACCTTGTTACTGAGAATTAAACTCTCATATCAAAAGAGTACTGTTTCACTACTGGTTTATTATCACCTTGCGCCAGAAAATCTTCTATAAAATCTACATTTGCTTCCTCTTCCACAGTCACTTGACTATGTACCAAAAAACCCTTCTTAGACAAACTTTGGTTCAGCTCATCTAAGTGTGATTCAATCAGCGAGAACACCTCTTGATTACTCATAACAAAACTTAGATTCAGATTGTTTTCTTGCAATTTTATAGATATGTTTGTTTGACCAAGATGTTCCATATCCAAATGTAATAATAGATGGATACCATCCTTCCGTTTGGCACTAGATCTTCTGTTTGTATACACATATAAATCACTGTGGGTTACTTGCTTACCAAGTTGTAGTGGTAATTGGGCATAGATGAAATTATCATTCAGGTTTTTCATAAAGTTTATATTGTCTTGCATATTTTTTACGGTGCTTGTAACATGCTCCAATTTACTACTTTGACTTTGTATATTTTCTGCGAAAAGTTGCAATTGACTTTCCATCCTATTATATTGGGATTGGATTTCATCTGCATTTAATTGTTCTGGACGAAGTGACCATTGTTCTATTAATTCATCTTTGATTGCAGTTTTAAATTCACTTCCCTGTAATACTTGTTTCAATTCCACTTTCGATAATTCAGGATTGTTCAATTGTTTTAATACTTGCTCTATTATTGGATGATTGGTACTATTGTTAAAAATCTCTCCAAGAAACGAACTAGCCTTTGTAGCCCCCATGTGTTCGAATACAGATTCAATCGTTTCTGGTAGCATGGTGGCCAATTGTTTGATATCATTGGTTAATTGATGCTCATAATCCTTATAATGCTGGAATTGAGTGATATGTTCAGGTGTAATATCAATCTTATATTTAGCCATAGTTATTAATGTTTCGATTGAAGTCTCTGGAAACTTTAAAGACAAGGCAATCAATCCATGGATTGAATTTTTATCCACAGGCATATTATTTTTAAGAAGTAGCCCTACAATATCTATATTTTTATCTGTAGCAGGTAATTCTGCCAAGTCTAAGGCTTTGTATAACGCTTGTTCTTCCACTGTAATTGGTTGTTTTTGATAAGGACTAATAATTAATTTGTTATTTGTATTTTCTTTTACAACCAATTGAAGCACTTCACCGATACAAAAGTTAACAGCACCATCAAACTTTGCTTGAATGGTTTGTTGATCAAGTGCAATGGAAACAAACCCATTTCTAATATCTGTTATCTGACCTGTAAAAACCTGACCAGGTTTCAGATTAATCAGACTAGAATTAACGGCCGGATTCTGTGTAGTTGTTCCCACACCAACTTGGTTCCCAGAATTAAGTCCCAATGTATGATCAAATCTACCTGTATTCAACTGTGTGTAGTTTGTATTCATTCACATCATCCTATACAAAATTCTTGATAAAACTGGCTCTATGAATGGCGCATGGGCCAATGTTCTTTAATTGTTCTATATGTATTGAAGATCCATATCCTTTATTACGATCAAACCCATAATCCGGATATAACTTATGAAATTCCTGCATCAATCGATCTCTGGTTACTTTTGCGATAATACTAGCTGCAGCAATGGATATACTTTTTGCATCTCCTTTGATAATACCCACTTGTTTGATCGCTACTTCAGGGATATGTACGGCATCATTTAGTAATATATCTGGTTGAACAGATAATTTACTAATGGCAATTCGCATCGCTTCAAAGGTTGCTTGCAAAATATTTCTTTCATCAATGACTGCTGGTGATACAATTCCAATTCCTACAGCGATTGCTTTCTCCATAATTTCATCGTAAAGCTTTTCACGCATTTTCTCACTTACTTGTTTGGAATCATTTAAGTATAAAATATCACAGTCTTTCGGTAAAATAACTGCTCCAGCAACGACTGGCCCTGCAAGAGGTCCACGTCCCACTTCATCAATACCGCAGATATAATTATATTCCTGATATTTATACTCAAACTCTTTCATTTTTTCAGTTCGTTCTAATTCCGCTAGATACTTCATTTTTTCTTTTTCGTATTTTTCAATAAGTTTTTTAACACTAGCGCGTTCATCCAAGCGATATAGATCTAATAAATGATCTATATCAGTTTTATCGGCAGATGCCAATCTTCTCTTAATATCCTCTACTTTTAATTCTGACATATTTTATCCTCTCAATCGAACAAATCCCAAGCTAGCTATGTTTTATTTTTATTGGTGTGGTAGAATTCCAATGGAATCCAATGGGTAGATTCTACACCATGCACGGCCTATAATTTCATCTTTCTGTATTAATCCCACATCAGAATAACGGCTATCATGGCTATTGTTGCGATTATCACCTAATACAAAATATTCATCAGCTCCAAGGACAATCGGATCCATTTGATTCATCCCAGAAGCCATTGCTTCCTTACCATAATCTTCGTATAGTAGCTCACCATTAATATAAATATCACCATCAACGATTTCGACCAAATCCTTTGGCATACCAATGATTCGCTTAATGTAATAATCCTTATGAAATGGAAAAACAATAATATCAAATCTCTTCGGTTCCTGAAAACGATAGGATAACTTATCAATAATGAGGTAATCACCATTATGTAAAGTATCTTCCATGGACATACCTTCCACCATGGTGTGTTGACCAATATAATGAGTAATAAATTGGGAAACAACAAAAGCAATGGCAATACAGATTAAGATATGAAATCCTTCTCTCACAATAACGCCAAACAGAATTGTTCTTGATTTATTTCGTTCAACTCTACCAGTAAATGTTGGATATGTTTCATAAATAGTCTGATTTGTTTGTTTTTGTGTTTTATAGTTGAGTTGATTATTACTATCCTTTTCATAATATCGTTTAATATCACGACAAAAGGCAAGACTATCTTCTATTTCTTCTTCGTTATACATACGAATCTTTACTCCCTAAAAGTAAATGGATTATTGATGTTTTAAAATACCAACCCGCTTAAACGGCCAGACTCTTAACCATGCCCTACCAATAATAGAATCCTTTTTTATGATTCCAACATCAGGATCTCTACTATCAGAACTATGATTTCGATTATCTCCTAATACAAAATATTCGTCGTCACCTAATATAATAGCCTCTTTGGCAATTCCTTCTGTATTTAAAAACATAGGTTCTTTACCATAATCTTCATCAAGCAGCTTGTCATTTATGTATATTTCATTGCTAACAAGTTGAATTTTTTCACCTGGAAGGCCAATGATACGTTTAATATAATATATTTCCTTGTCTCCTTCATAGGGAAATACAATAATATCATATCTGGTTGGAGCATTAAATTGATATGTGATTTTATCTACAATTAGATTATCACCATGATAAAGGGTAGGTTCCATGGATTTGCCGCTTACTTGGGTTCTCTGTCCTATAAAATGTACTACCAAAAAAGATAGAAAAACGACTACTAAAAAATAAAGTATCATAGTTAATACATCCTTCAGGAACGTATCTTTCACTTCTTCTGTTTCGACATTTTCTTCCATTTAACCACCTGCCCCCCTGAATACCTTGCTATTTCTCTGGAAACTCTAATGTAATCTTTCCTAATTTTCCACTTTTAAAATCATCCAACACAATCGCTGCAGCCTTATTTAGATCTAGTTGATCTCCCTTTAGCTTACAACTTCTTTTTTCTGCGATTAGGCTAAGTGTATCTATTGCATTCTCACATACATCTATCTCATAACGTTCAGAGATAATATTGGTATAATACTGATTTAGAAAATCGATTAACTCCATAGATAAGTCTGTTGTATTAAGCAATTCTTCTTTGATTGACCCGATTAATGCTAACCGAAGTCCAACCATTTGATCTTCAAATTTAGGCCATAAGATACCAGGAGTATCTAATAATTCTACATTCTTATTTAACCGAATCCACTGTTTACCTTTGGTTACACCTGGCTTATTACCTGTTTTGGCACAGGCTTTTCCCGCAAAGCTATTGATAAAAGTAGATTTACCTACATTGGGTATCCCAACGATCATGGCACGAACTGGTCTATTTAAGATTCCTCTTTTTCGATCTCGTTCAATTTTCTCTTTACAAGCTTGTTGGATAACATCATTCACTGCTCTTACGCCTGCTCCACTTTTGGAGTTAACTAAAGATACAAAAAAACCTTTTTGCTCAAACCATTCTTTCCATTGATTGGTGTAGTCCTTATTTGCTAAATCATATTTATTCAACAAGATAATTCTTGATTTATTCTTTGCTATTTCGTCAATATCAGGATTTTTGCTACTAAGTGGAATTCTAGCGTCCACTAATTCTATTACAACATCAATTAACTTAATGTCCTCCTGCATTGCTCTTTTTGCTTTGGTCATATGACCGGGGTACCACTGAAAATGCATAACTGTGCCTCCTATTTGGTGTCTTTTGTTTCCTCTGGTTGTTCTGTTGACTGATCATTTGTCGGGAAGATAGATTCTGTATTAATCTGATTCACAAAATTAAACGGTTTTATTCGTATCCATGCTTTTCCCACAATATCATCCGCCACGATATTGCCAATATTAGCAAAACGGCTGTCTTCGCTATTATTGCGATTATCACCTAGAACAAAATATTCGTTTTCATCCAAAGTAACCGCATCATCTGCCAAGCCACCATTTATTATCAAGTCAACTGGAACTTTTTCTTCAATCTGCTCTCCATTAATTCTTACAAAACCATCTACAATCTGAATTGTCTCACCTGGAAGACCAATAATTCTTTTTATATTATAATAACTATGCTCTCTTCCCTTTTGATTAAAAACAATCACATCAAATCGTTTCGGTTTTGATATATGGTAAATTGCCTTATTTATAATGATAGCATTTTGATTTTGCAAGGTTGTTTCCATAGAATCACCAACTACGGTTGTTTTTTCTACTGCAAATGTGATTAATAAAAATGCCAATACGATTGCTAATAGTATCTCCACAACCCAAATTATAATTTCTTTTATTATTTTTTTTGTCATTGGTTTTTTGTCGTCCAAATCAAAATTATAATTCATCTTCATTCTCCTAATCTATGTCAAAAAAGGGACAATACATAAGTAGTTGTCCCTTTTTCACGTTCCATAATATAAATCTATATTATTTAACTAATTCTTTTACTTTTGCTCTCTTACCAACTCTATCACGTAAGTAGTTAAGTTTTGCTCTTCTAACTTTACCAAATCTTACAACTTCAATCTTCTCAACGATTGGAGAATGTAATGGCCAAGTTTTCTCAACACCGATTCCGTTAGAATTCTTTCTTACTGTGAAAGTTTCTCTAGCGCCACCGTTCTGTCTCTTAAGTACTGTACCTTCAAAAATCTGTGTTCTTTCACGAGAACCTTCTTTTACTTTTGCGTATACTTTAACAGTATCGCCAACGTGAAATTCTGCAACTTCTGCTTTTAATTGAGCAGCTTCAATATCCTTAATAAGGTTATTCATTTTGTGTGACCTCCTTTATTATTTTGATGTTCTTAATACGCATCGTGTTATCTCACCTGTAACAGAGGAACATCTCATCTCACAACATTAGTACTTTATCACATTTGGGAATAAAATGCAAGTTAATTTTACTTGCTGGTTTGATTTTCTGTCATAATAGAGCGTATCTTCTGTTGTTCCTTTTCTGTTAACGTAGCTTTCTTAAGTAAATCAGGTCTATTC
>JAEZUR010000093.1 GCA_023420935.1 Bacillota bacterium
TCAATCTGGGGAGCAAGTGCACCAAGTACAGCATATACAACCAATCGCGAAGGAAAGGGTCCAGCATGGGCAAACTCCTTGTTTGAGGATAATGCAGAATTTGGTTTTGGTATGTACCTTGCAACAAAACAGATGAGGAGTAGTTTAGAGGACAGTATGAATCAATTGATTCAAACCAACATCGATGACCATATTAAAGATTTGATTGAGGATTGGATTCATTATAAAGAGGATGGAGACATCAGTAAACAAGCCAGTGAAAAACTAATTCATGTGTTAGATTCTTATGAATCTGCGGATTCTAATGTAATGAAGCTAATTCATAATATTAAACAGAGAAAAGATTATTTAGTGAAACGATCTCAATGGATTTTGGGTGGTGACGGATGGGCATATGATATTGGATTTAGTGGTCTTGATCAAGTCATGTCCTCTGGTGAAGACGTTAATATTTTAGTTTTTGATACAGAAATATATTCTAATACCGGAGGTCAAGCATCCAAATCAACACCAGCGGCAGCAGTGGCAAAGTTTGCTACTTCTGGTAAAAAGTCTGGTAAGAAAGATCTAGGAAGAATGATGATGACTTATGGAAATGTATATGTAGCTCAGGTTGGTATCCATGCAGATAATAATCAATTAATAAAGGCAATTCGAGAAGCAGAAAGCTATAAAGGGCCTTCCTTGATTATTGCGTATGCGCCATGTATTAGCCATGGTATAAAAGAAGGTATGGGAAGAAGTATGGAGACAATAAAGAAAGCGGTAAAGGCTGGATACTGGCACCTATACAGATACAATCCAGAATTAAAGAAAGAGGGTAAAAATCCATTTACACTTGATTCGAAAGCACCGACAGAAAGTTTTAGAGACTTTATTATGGGACAAGTTCGTTATAGTTCCTTAGCTAGAACATTTCCAGAAGAGGCTGAACAATTATTCACAAAAGCAGAGGATGATGCCAAAGAGAGACTGAAAACTTATCAAACGCTAGCATCTTTATAATTTAGTGGTTTACGCAAACTAGCACTATATGAAAAGGAATTGGTATATACAAATACATTTGATTGTACTTGTATTCGCCAATTCCTTTCTTATCATATATCGAAGACTACGTTATAACAACCGGTTAATTATTGTTCTTATCAATATGAAAGATACCAATATCCTGATAATGATCAATTTTATAGTTAATAATCCCAAGGCTATTTTCTAGATTGTTAATTTGATCGAGAATATGTGCTTTGTGTTCTTCAAGTAATGCTTTTCGTTCTTCAAAGGTAGACTTTCCAGCTAAACATAAATGCATAAACTCTTTTATTTTTTGTATGGGCATTCCAGAGTTTTTTAAACAACAGATTAAGTTAATCCATTCTAAATCATCCTCTGAAAATTGGCGAATCCCGCTATTAGTGCGGGTTAACAAAGGGATTAATCCTTCTCTGTCATAATAACGAATGGTATGTTCAGTTAGGTTGGTCTTTTGGGCAACTTGTTTAATTGTATACATGGTTTCTCCTTTGTTTTACCGTAGTTACTATTATTTTAACATATTTATATAAAAAATCAATAATACTCTTGACTTTGAGTTAACTTAAGGGTTTATAGTTAAGAAAGAAACAGAAAGGGGTAATACAAAATGACATTTCAATATTATATTCCAACTAAAATACTATTTGGAAGAGGACAAATAAATCAATTACACCAGCAAACGCTACCAGGCAAAAAAGCACTAATTGTAATCTCTGCTGGTAAGTCCATGCGGGAAAATGGCTACTTACAGACCGTAGAAGATCAGTTGAAAAAAGCAGGTGTACAAACCGTGGTTTTTGATAAGATACTACCTAATCCAATTAAGAGTCATGTTATGGAAGGAGCTGCGTTTGCCAAAAAAGAAAACTGTGACTTTGTAGTTGGCCTTGGCGGAGGTAGTAGTATTGATGCTGCAAAAGCAATTGCAGTAATGGCAACCAACGAGGGAGATTATTGGGATTATATAGGTGCTGGAAGTGGAAAAGGATTACCTGTACCCAATGATCCATTGCCAATTGTAGCAATCACTACAACTGCTGGAACAGGAACAGAAGCAGATCCCTGGACAGTCACCACCAAAGAAGAAACCAATGAGAAAATAGGATTTGGATATGAGAAAACATTTCCAGTTCTTTCTGTAGTAGATCCTGAGTTAATGACAACTGTACCAGCACATTTAACTGCATATCAGGGGTTTGATGCTTTGTTTCATAGTACAGAAGGTTATATTAACCGAATGGCTAATCCAATGAGTGATATGTATAGTTTAAAAGCCATTGAATTGATTGCCAAGAATTTAGAAGCAGCAGTGAAGGATGGTAATAACTTGAATGCCCGTGAAAATGTAGCGCTAGGTAATACATTAGCAGGAATGGTAGAATCTACTTCAGGCTGTACTTCAGAACATTCCATGGAACATGCTATGAGTGCTTACCATACAAATTTACCTCATGGTGCAGGTCTCATTATGATTAGTAAAGAATATTATAAATTTTTTGCAGATAAACATGCTTGTGATGAGAGAATGATTGCCATGGCCAAAGCAATGGGAAAGGAAAATGCAACTAACCCGATGGATTTTGTGGATATGTTGGTAAAATTACAGGAGGCTTGTGGAGTAAGTGATCTGAAGATGTCAGATTACTGCATTACAAAGGAGGAAATTCCGACACTTGCCCAAAATGCAAGAGAAACAATGGGTGCACTTTTTGAGGTGGATCCAATGCCAATTACATTAGAAGATAGTATTAAAATATATGAGGCGTCTTATAAGTAGAAGAATAGAAGGATAAACGGAGGTTAAGAATGAAGAAAATAGAATTAGGAAAAAGTGGTTTACAAGTACCAAATATAGCAATAGGGTGTATGAGGATAGACGGAGTTGAGAAAAAAGAAGCAGAAGCATTCGTTGCAAAGGCTCTTGAACTTGGGGCTAACTTTTTTGATCATGCGGATATTTATGGTGCGGGTGTATGTGAAGAAATTTTTGCAGATGTAATTCATATGAGTCCGTCTGTTCGTGAGCAAATTATAGTACAATCTAAATGTGGAATTAAACCAGGGGTTATGTTTGATTTCTCCAAAGAGCATATCATGAATTCTGTGGATGGAATCTTAAAAAGACTTAAAACGGAATATCTGGATGTGTTTCTACTTCACAGACCAGATGCACTAGTGGAACCAGAGGAAGTAGCAGAAGCATTTGATAAATTAGAACAAGCTGGGAAAGTGCGCCACTTTGGGGTTTCCAATCAAAAACCAATGCAGATTAAGTTACTTAAAAAGTATGTGAAGCAACCATTAGTAGCCAATCAGCTTCAACTTAGCATTACTAACGCTAATATGATTAGCAATGGTTTAGAAGTTAATATGTTGACAGATGGAGCTCTAGATCGTGATGGAAGTGTGTTAGATTATTGTAGATTGGAAGATATTACAATCCAACCTTGGTCTCCATATCAATTTGGATTTTTTGAAGGTGTATTTTTAGATAATGATAAATTCCCTGAACTGAATGCTAAGATTAATCAAATCGCAGAAAAATATCAGGTTACCAATACAGCAATCGCTATGGCTTGGTTATTACGTCATCCAGCGAAGATGCAACCAGTTACGGGAACCATGAATATTGTTAGACTAGAAGAAATCTGTAAGGCATCCGAGATTTATCTTACTAGAGAAGAATGGTATGAAATTTATCTGGCAGCAGGATATATGCTTCCATAATGTAGTATCTTATGTTAAGTATTATGTAATAAACGTTAAGACAGCTTTCCCTGACTTTCGATATTTGGAGGGGGTACTCCCAGTAAGAGCTTTAAACCTTCGAATAAAATAGCTAAAATTATCAAATCCACAAGAGATTGCTATTTCAGTTACGGATAGATCTGTGGTTATTAATAGATCCATGGCAGTTTCAATTCTTATATAATTAAGATATTCAATGAACGTTTTATTGAAGGTAAGTTTAAAATATTTACAGAAGTACTTAGGCGTCATATTAAATTCAAAGCTAATGTCCGTTAAGGATATTCTTTGGGTACAATTTGTTCTGATATAATGGACGATATTTTTTTGCAGCTGGATTTTCTCGGATTTCTCTGAGTGAGTCCAGCTTTTTTTAACAAGATCATCCTGTATTATTAAATAGATTACCTGTAATAACAAAGCCTTGGTACCTAACTGATATGCGGTGGATTCTAAACGATTCATCTCAACTAGCTGCTCGAAGAGAGGTTCCAAAGAGGTTCCGATTGAGCTTTGGCAGGATAATTTATGTTCAAAAAGTAAACTCTTATTCATAATAGGTGTAATATATGTATTTTCTACAAAATCATTGTTATCAACGGAGAATTGAGACAAGGAGAATAAAAATGCATAATAAAAAATGTCATTCTCTTCTGTATGCATCTCATGTAAATCTTCTGTGTTAATGAGAAAGATATCGCCTTTTTTACCAACATAGCTTTGATTATTAATGGTAAGATGAAGGGTACCGTTTTTAATATAGATAATTTCCATTTCCTCATGCCAATGAGGGGAAACAATTATTTTGCTTTGGGCTTCTTCAATTTTGTAATAGGTGAATGGATAGGATGGGGTTCCATGAGTTTTCATTTCTTTTAGTTGGCGATTCATAGTATTCTCCTAATTGACTTTGTTAATAAAGTTATTGGCAATTTGCACGAGGGACTGTTTTGAGAAGTGATACACAACATAGTTTGATTCGCAACACGCTCTCGCTTGGATGAAGTTCGTAATGTGTACGTAAGGCCTAAAAAACAGGCCTCGTTCCTACAAAACAGGAACTAAGTACCAACGACTTCATAACAGTTGCTCTTCAAACTATGTTGTGCATCACTTCTCCGGTAAGTTTTCGAATGTGCAAATTGAATCTAGGTTTTCTAAGGGAATTGCGTAATTGTTATTTCATCGTAATAGCAAAGTGTTGTAATGTCAATGAAAAGGTGAATATTGTGTTATTTTTGATGTAAATAGTACAAGAATTGTATGTTTTAATGGGATATAATGCTATTGTAGGTAGAATAAATACTTAAAAGAGTTAGTAAAGGAATAAGAAAAGTAATAACTAAAGCAATAATAAAAGCAATAACAAAAGCAATAACAAAAGCATTAAGAAAAGGATAAGAAAAAGAGTAAAAAAATTAGAAAAATATTATAAGAAAGTTTAAGGAGGATTTTTTATGCCTAAGTGGATTGAAGAAGCAGTTTTTTATGAGATTTACCCTCAGAGTTTTATGGACTCGAATGGGGATGGTATTGGTGATTTTCAGGGGATTATTGAGAAATTGGATTATATTAAGGAATTGGGATGTAATGCTATATGGATGAATCCTTGTTTTGATTCTCCGTTTGCAGATGCTGGTTATGATGTGGCGGACTATTATAAAGCGGCACCTAGATATGGAACGAATGAGGATTTGAAAGAATTATTTAAAGAGGCTCATAAACGATATATGCGAGTTGTACTGGATTTAGTGCCAGGACATACTTCTGTTGAACACGCATGGTTTAAAGAGTCTATGAAAGCAGAGAAAAATGAGTTCTCTGATCGCTATGTTTGGACAGATAGTATCTGGGAAGGGTTTGATAATGTAACTAGTATTGCAGGATGTATTCGTGGGATTTCTGACCGTAATGGAAGTTGCGCGGTGAATTTTTTCTCCTCTCAGCCAGCTCTTAATTATGGATTTGCCAAAGTGGAGAAAAGTTGGCAACTTCCAGTGGATTCAAAGGAGGCCATTGCTACTAGAGAAGCAATAAAAGATATTATGCGTTTTTGGTTAGAGTTAGGCTGCGATGGATTCCGTGTAGATATGGCAGGCTCATTGATTAAAAATGATGAAGGCAGTGTAGAAACTATTAAGCTGTGGCAGAACTTCCGTGAATTTCTGGATAAGGAATTTCCAGAGGCTGTGATCATATCAGAGTGGGGTGAGCCAGATAAATCCTTACTTGCAGGTTTTCATATGGATTTTGTATTGCATTTTGGCCCTTCTCATTACTTAGATCTGTTTCGCTGTGAAAACCCATTCTTTTCAAAGAAAGGGAAAGGGGATATCAGCCAGTTTATTGAAACCTATATGAACAATTATAGACTAACAGATGGAAAGGGATTAATCTGTATCCCATCTGGTAATCATGACATGGATCGAATATCAAGAAGATTAGATGAAGAAGAATTAAAGATTGCATTTGCCTTCTTATTATCTATGCCGGGAAGTCCATTTATCTACTATGGTGATGAGATAGGAATGAAATATCTGGAAGGAATTACATCAGTAGAAGGTGGCTATGAAAGAACAGGTGCAAGAACTCCAATGCAGTGGAATAATGAAAAAAATGCTGGTTTTTCAAGTGCAAATGAATCAGATCTCTATATTATGCAAGATTCCTCAGGTGACAGACCTACTGCAGAACAGATGCAAGAGGACAAAGATTCCTTGTGGCATGAAATTCAAACATTAATTCGCATTCGAATGAAAGAAGATGCATTATGTGCCAATGGAAAAATTGAAGTTTTATATGCAGAACAAAATAAGTATCCACTAATTTATAAAAGAACAGGTTCATCCGACAGTATTGTTGTAATTATTAATCCGTCTGCAGAAAAAATAGAATGCCAAGTCAAAGAAGAAGCGAAGGAAGCGATCTATGCATACAATCAGCCGGCTGTAATAGAAAATGGTATTGTAACCGTATATCCATGCTCTGCAACCTTTATTCGAGTATAAAAACTTTGAGTTGATGCAGTTTAGGTATCATGATATGCTAAACTAAATAAGTTAAATCCATATTGACTTTGACGTCGTGTCGTACCTTAGAATGATCATGAAAGGAGGGAAATCATGGACTTACAGACAATTAGTCAAGTATCAAGAGCGTTTCAAGTATCAACGCGAACACTTCGTTATTATGAGCAGATCGGTTTGCTACAGAGTGTACAAAAAGAAGACTACGCATATAGAACGTATAATGAATCCAGTGTGATTCGATTGCAGCAGATCATCATCTTAAGAAAACTTAGAATACCGCTAAAAGAGATTAGACGAATTCTAGATAATGAAGACGCGAAGAATGCATTGGAAGTTTTTCAGGATAACTTAAAATTAGTGGATGAAGAATTGGAAGCGTTATCAACAATCCAATCTATTTTAAAAACATTTATCCACCAATTAAATGAAAATTCCACTTATAAGAGGAACATTGGACTCTTTGAAACCAAGTCCATGATGAAACTGATGGATTCATTAATGCTGACAAAGATTAATTTCAAGGAGGAAAAGTCAATGGAGGATTTAAACAAAGCAAAGGAAAGTTTATCGAAGCTAACGGATGTGAGAATTATTTACTTACCACCGGCTACCGTAGCTTCTAGTCACTACATTGGTAAGGATCCCGAAGATAACTCGGGGTATTTGTTGGATCAGTTTGTGAGAGACAGCGAATTATATAAAAAGAAACCAGATCTACGTCTGTATGGTTTTAATCATCCGAACCCAACAGAAGGAAATGCCGAATATGGATATGAAAGATGGGTAACTATATCAGATGCCATGGAGGTTCCAGAAGGACTGACAAAGAAACACTTCCCAGGTGGAATGTATGCGGCTCATATGATACCTATGGGCGCTTTTGAGGAGTGGGGTTGGCTTTATGATTGGGTGCAAAAAAGCGATAAGTATGAGTATAATCCTGGGGATCAGGAATGTATGAATGGTTGCTTGGAGGAACAATTAAATTATATTAGTTATATCCAATTAAAACAGGGTGAAACTTACGAATTGCAACTTGATTTATTAATGCCAATCAAAGAAAAGAATTAGAGATAAGATCTGGCTCTTTCTTTTCTAAATTGTTTAGGAGTTATATTTCGTAATTTCTTAAAAGTCTTAATTAAATGGCTACAATCAGAAAAGCCGGTTTCTTGACTAATATAATTTAAATCAAAATCAGTACATAACAGGAAATCTTCCACCTTACATATCTTAACAAACTCTATGTATTCCTTACAAGACTGCCCATAGAGCTGATGAAAGTTCTTAGCAAAATAAGAATAACTCATATGGCACTTGTCTGCTAGATCCTTTACTGAAAGGGATTCATGGGAGTGTTTATCAATATATTCGGTTATAGTATAGATGGAATCCATCTCAGACCGATAAGAAACAGACTTGTCCGTATCAAAGCCATTCTTTCTCCAAAGTCGTATTATTTCAATTAAAATGGTATATAAATGGGATTGAATACGAAGATCATAGCCATAATCTTTTGTATCTACCTCTTTGATACAATCAAACATTGATTCTTGCAGATCTATGTTAGTTAAAGATTCGGCAGGAAAATAAATGGGAGCCAGAGGATCGTTTTTTGCACTTTGAAACACAGCTTGTAATTTGGGTGTGTAGCTATTGGCTGAGTTGAGACGATTTATATCAAACTTTAACACTGCATATTTTAAAGGTGTGCTAGTTGTTGCATAGATGGAATGGACTGACTTAGGATGGAATAAAATCAGATCCCCAGGTTCTAGAGCATAGGTTACTTGATCGCAATCAATTAAAGCGGTTCCAGATATCATATAGATAAACTCAATAAAATAATGCCAATGAGATCGAATGGGAAACACATTAACAGTCGTATCGAATAAAAATGCTTCATAGGGTGAATTTAAAATATCACTGAATTCAAATAAATATTGCATGAATTAAACTCCTCAAATAGATTTATACAATTTGTGTGCAATAATATTATATCAAAATATTTCAAGAAATGATATTATTTTTCTAAGAAACAAGAAGAAGGAGAAAAATAGATGCAGTTTATAAAAGGTATTACATTTGCACCATTTGCAAAGAAAGGAAGTTTCCGGACAAAGGAAGCATATCAAAGCTTAGATAATTTGATTAGTCGAACTGGTGCTAATTTTATTATATTGGTACCGAATGGGCTACAGGAGACTACACAATCAGAAGAGATTTGTTATACTTCTCCTGCTACAATAGAAGATCAAGAGCTGATTGACATAATTGAGTATGCCAAAAGGAAAGGGATTCGAGTTGCACTAAAACCAACCGTTAATTGCATGAATGGTACTTGGAGAGCTCATATTAATTTCTTTGATGAAGATGTGATCTGTGAACCAAAATGGAGTAAGTGGTTCATATCTTATACAGAATTTCAGCTTCACTATGCAAAAATAGCAGAAGAGACAGGCTGCGAGATGTTTCTAGCTGGTTGTGAAATGGTTATGGCTGAACGTAGAGAATTAGAATGGAGAAAGTTAATATCGCAGATCAGGGAAGTGTATCATGGGTTGGTATCTTATAATACCGATAAGTACCAAGAACATAATGTGTCATGGTGGGATTGTGTAGACGTTATCTCTTCTAGTGGCTATTATCCATTAGGGGACTGGGAGAATCAATTAGATCGTATCGAGGAAGTTGTAAAGAAATTTAATAAACCATTCTTCTTTGCAGAGACAGGATGCATGTCCACAAAGGGCTCCCCAAAAGTACCTAATGACTGGTGCGTGAAAGGAAAGGTTGATCTAGAAGGTCAAGCTCAGTGGTATGAAGATATGTTTGAGGCTACTAGAAAACGTGAATGGGTGGAAGGGTTTGCACTGTGGGACTGGGCCTGGAAACAGTATTCTCTAAAGAATGTATCAGTTCAAGGTGGATATGATGTATATGGTAAACCAGCAGAAGAAGTTGTAAAGAAATATTATGAAACAGTTTTTAAGTAGTATAAGTTAATGTAAACAATGATCGGAAGAGACTACGTATTACGTTATTAAGATATAGGTTGTGGACATAAATACCCCGCGGGAAGACCTTTTGTGTCATTCTGCGGGGTATTTAAATTATATTATGTTACGTATGGGGTTAATTATTTTGTTAAAGAGAAGTTTGCAATACAAACTTGACCATCAATTTGTTTAGTAATACGGTAATTGCCTGCTTCTAGGGCTGGGCTTAATAGGGACAAGTCTATTTCGAAGTCTTGTTCGGAATTTGGTTCAAGTAATTTCGCAATCTCAATGAACATCAAGTCAGCAGCTGCAGGAACTGGACTCCAAACACCGTCTATTTCTTGTTCTAGTTGATATTCCATACCGTACCATAGTTCTTTAGAACTGTTATTTTTTAAAACTAGTGTTATGCTTTTAGTGCCTACTGGGTAAGAATCTGGAGTTAGTATTACTTCAGCTTGTGATAGACTTATATCGGAACCGCCTGCTGGGTCAATAGACTCTGTAGGAGTTTGACTAACAGGAAGGGCATCCCAGAATGCATTAAATGCAGTTGGATCTACTTGGAAGAATCCAGCCCCTTGTGCATAAACGTAGCCATCTTTAAAAAGTCGTAAGCAAGTTACAAGTTTATCCTTCGTTTTTACGTATACAAATTTCTGACTATCATATTCTTGATTTTCAAGAAGCATATCTGTATTTTCACCAATTGGTGTAGAAGCATAGAGTGCATTCATAAAGTCTTCGAAACCAGTTGCTTCAGTGGAAGTTTCTCTTTCATTTTTGCCATTATTCCAGCTATCAAAACTTTCCCAATCGTAGGAAACGGTATTTCCTTTTAGGTTTAATAGACTAAAGTAATCTGCACCGGTATTTAAAGTTAACCCACCAAAACTGTCGTAAATTTGCGCATCAAAGCCACCTTCGTATTTGGTATATACCATTAAGCGGTATTGGCTATCATACCCTTTTATAGTATATACTTCTGCTCCTCCAATTGTAGAAGCAAATTCCTTGGCATAATCATCTTGTGTACTCCATTCTGTAATAGTGCCAGTTGTTTTGCCTAAGTATTCACCTTTTAGATTCTCCACATCTTCTTCACTTAACAGATAATTCTCATACATTTGAAAAGTAGTATTCCCTTGAATATAAATGCGACCTTTATAAACGAATAGTCCCATCATTTTTGCTTCTACATCACCGTTTTGGTTTTTAGGTAGTTCTACCAATGGAATGGTAATTCCTTTACTTTCTGATTCCGCAATCATAGTGCTATTTTCATTTGAATCCGTTGCAACCACCACTTTGTTTCCTTCTGGTGCAGGCCCATTTTGCAAGGTGCTCCATGCAAATGTTCCTACGGTTGCTACCACTGCTAAGCTTGCTAGAGAAAATACTAGCTTCTTTGTATTAAAATTCATATTATTTTTCTTTTCTGATTGATTTCTTGCATTTTTCATAAGTTGTTCAGTCCTTTCATTAAAATCCTCTGATATACGTAACTGATCAATAGAATTTATATAATTCTTTTTATTCATTGTCAAAGCCTCCTATCAATTTTGCTTTCAACAGGCTACGCCCACGTGATAGCCAGGTTCCAATTGTAGCAGGATTCTTGTCTAATAACCCGGCGATCTCATTTATAGAATAATTTTCGTAATAATATAAATGTATTACGCTCCGATATTTTGTTGGTAATTCAAGAAGATGAAATAATACTTCACTATCTTCTTCTGGCAGATAACCTAAGTCTTCTGGAATTGGAACACTCCATTTAATCCAGGAGGATTTTAAGTGATTCTTGCATTTATTTATGGTCACCCGTATCAGCCATGCTCTTTCATGCTCCTCATTTTCAAATCCATTGTCTCTTTTCATTAAACTAATAAAAACCTCCTGGGTAATGTCTTCTGCATCCGGAACATTTTTCACATAGGTAAATGCCAGCTTAATTAACATAGTTGAATATTTTTTTAATATATCTTGAATATATTCATTGGTACCGAATGAATAATTCATAGCTTTCATACATTTCATCTCCTTTCACTTATAATACAATTGAGAAGCTGATAATTTTTCATTTGTATAAAAAAAATTTTAAAATTTATTTTCTAGGGTAATTGGTCATTTCGTACCCTAATCTTAGCTATGTATTAGTTTATCTTAACTGATATTATAAGTAAACCAAGTGGATAAAATAAATGTGATATATAGGATAAGCAAAAATACATATCCCATATATCACACTGTTTCGCACATTTTTAATAAGAGCCGCAAATTAGGCTAGTTGTAACTATAGTTAATAGTTATGTTATCTTACAGCCTACGTGTTCAATGCAATTTTTAATAGAACTTTCATCTGTTTTTTGATTATAGCCTACTTCAATAGAACCTCGATCAAGATCTACATTTATCGTTCGTACACCATCTAATTTATCCAATGCATTTTTAACTTGGGTCTTCATTTGGGTATTTTGTAAACCATTTACATCATAGTGGACTTTGTTCATAGTATACACACTCCTTCACTTTTTATTGGGCGAAGCGTTAACTGAATTTGTGGACATTGATTGCAGCACGGCCTTTTTTCTCCTCGATGATATCAAAGCCTATAGAATCTCCTTCATGTAGATCTTTATCAGGTCCATTTTCTTTGATTTGAGAATGATGAACAAACACATCGTGGCCGTTATCTGTAGAAATAAATCCAAACCCTCGTTCAGAATCATACCATTTTACAATTCCTGTGTAATTAGCCATAAAAATTCCTTTCCTTAAAAACATGCGAAATGCTATGAATGAATCAATAGCATAAAATTATTATCTGTTATTTTGCGCTGTTTCATGTTGGTAAATAAATACTTGACAAAGTAGGAAAAAAAGGAATATAATAATTTTCCTTTCCCATAAAAAGGATTTATTTTATAATTTTAAATCCATTTTTAAAGAGAAAGAGAATATTAACCACGGATTTTCTTAGCAAAATCTAAGAGAATATACCGCTTGGAAAGATATTTAGAAATGAGCGAACTTGTTAAGGCATATGAAAATGAAGTGCCCTCTGTTAGAACTCTTATTTCAATAAATATAACTACCAGGAGGAAACAAAATGATTCAAGTGGAACACATTAGTAAAACCTTTCGGGTCGCAAAGCGAAATTCAGGTTTGTCGGAAGCAGTGAAAGCATTATGGAACAAACAGTATGAATACGTGAAGGCACTAGAGGACATTTCTTTTACCATTCAAGATGGTGAAATGGTTGGCTACATTGGACCTAACGGTGCAGGGAAAAGTAGTACAATTAAAATCTTAAGTGGAATTCTTAATCCTGACAGTGGAACTTGTGAAGTAAATGGCAGAACGCCATGGAAGAATCGAGTAACCTATGTTAAGGATATTGGAGTTGTCTTTGGACAACGATCACAGTTATGGTGGGATGTACCTGTTATCGATTCTTATGAACTGCTAAGGGATATTTATAGTATTCCTAAAGAGCAATACAAGAATAAATTAGAGGAACTGGTAACCCTACTTAATCTTGAAGAAATTATCAAAACCCCAACTAGACAGTTATCATTAGGTCAAAGAATGCGTTGTGAGATAGCTGCGTCTCTTTTGCATAGCCCTAAAATTTTATTTCTGGATGAACCAACTATTGGTTTAGACGCAGTTTCTAAGTTAGCCGTACGTAATTTTATCGTAGAGCTAAATCAAAGACATAAAACAACAGTAATTCTAACTACCCATGATATGCAGGATATTGAAGCACTTACCAAACGGATTATTCTAATAGGGAAAGGGAAGATCCTTCTAGATGGAAGTTTGGATAGTCTAAAGGAACAGTTCAACCAAACCCCATCATTAGATGAGATTGTTGTTGAGCTTTATAAACAATATCATATATAGGAGGTAGTGGATTATGAGAAAATACATTTCTTTCTTTCGTCTACGCTTTCTAACGGGATTACAATACAGAGGAGCAGCTTTAGCAGGAATAACAACACAGTTTTTCTGGGGGGCAATGCAACTTTTAATGTTTAGAGCGTTCTATCAGGCGGATCCAAGTGCATTTCCTATGACATTACCAGCATTATCTTCTTATATATGGATGCAACAAGCATTTCTAGCGTTGTTTATGGTTTGGGTTTTAGAGAATGAACTATTTGATATGATAAGCAATGGGAATATTGCTTATGAATTATGCAGACCAATTGATTTATATGATCTTTGGTTTGTGCGGAGCGTTGCAAATAGAATTTCAAAGTGGGTTCTCCGGTCAGTCCCCATTCTTTTATTTGCAGCATTTGTACCATATCCTTATGGGCTTAGCTTGCCCAAAAGTGTGAGCTCTTTTTTCTGGTTTTTCATTACTATGATATTGGGATTTCTATTAGTAATAGCCTTTACTATGTTAGTCTATATCCTAACCTTTTATACCTTGTCGCCCATGGGGGTAAGAATGGTTGCAGTAACGTTAGTTGAATTCTTTTCTGGTGGGGTGATACCGTTACCATTTTTACCTGATCGTATACGTAAAGTAGTTGAGTTACTTCCGTTTGCATCCATGCAAAATGTACCATTACGCATATACAGTGGTGATATTTCAGAAAATTTGGTTCCTCGTTCTGTCATGCTACAGATTGCCTGGTTACTATTTTTTATAATAATAGGAAAACTACTGATGCGAAATGCTATGAAAAAAGTAGTGATACAAGGGGGGTAAGAGAATGATAAAATTATATCTTAAGTACTTTTCCATACACCTAAAAAGTGTCATGCAATATAAGAAATCCTTCCTGCTCACAGCAATTGGACAATTCCTAGTATCGTTTAATGTATTTTTAGGAGTCTATTTTATGTTTCAACGTTTTTCAAGAGTAGAAGGATTTACTTTTAGCCAGGTTTTACTCTGTTTCTCAATTGTGTTAATGGAGTTTTCCCTTGCAGAATGTTTTGCAAGGGGATTTGATATGTTTTCTTCCATGATAGGTAACGGCGAGTTTGATCGCATCATGGTGAGACCAAGAAATGAGATGTTCCAAGTGCTAGGCAGTAAAATAGAATTTACTCGGATTGGTAGAGTACTACAGGCAGTTGTAATGTTCACATATGGGATTGGTCATAGTCATATTCAGTGGAGTCTGGATAAAATTATCACGGTAATTTTTATGCTAATTGGAGGTACCATGGTATTTACGGGATTGTTTATTGTATACGCTGCTCTATGCTTTTTTACCACAGAAAGTCTGGAGTTTATGAATATTTTCACAGATGGTGCCAGGGAATATGGAAAATATCCCATTAGTATTTATGGGAAACGAGTTATGCAGATATGTACGTTTCTAGTACCGTTTACCTTGGTTCAATATTATCCGCTGCTCTATTTACTTGATTGGACAGAAAATCCTTGTTATATGTTTTTACCTCTTTTAGCAGGTGTTTTTTTGATACCTTGTTATCTTTTATGGAAAGTAGGCATAAAGCATTACAAATCAACCGGTTCTTGATTCGTGTTAATTTGGTATGGAAAATGAATTGTCTTAATAATATAAAATGACAAATTTTAAGACATAATATACTATCCCATTGTAAGAATATAGGGTATAGTAAAACCTATATACTATTATTATGACAATAAAGATAAGGAGAATAAGATGCCTAGAATTATTATTGATGAGAATAACATAAATATGGTACTGGAGATAACACCAGACAATCAAGTAAAATTACTTCATTTTTCTGCACTACCATTTTGTGAAGAAGATATTATAGCAAAAACAAGAGAAGGTAGCTTTAACCTAGTTGAGGTTGATATAGCAGGAATTGATCGACCTCTTGAGCGCCATGGAACAAAATATATTATTACTGCTCCAGGATATCGTATGAAATATGTGGAACATAAAGATTACCGAAATGATATTGGAAGAAAACTTGAGATTACTACGTTTGATGAAGAAACGGGTATCAGCGTAATTAGCCATATTCAATTTTATGATGGTATTTCGGTTATTCGCTCCTACAGTGAGGTGATAAATAGAAGTACAGAAACTCAGACACTAGTGTATATTTCCTCTTTTAATTATACAGGGATTGAAAAAGAAGGTATTTTACCTAGAGATGAAAAAATTCAGATAAAAATTCCTCACAATTCTTGGCAAAGAGAAATGGCATGGCAGACGTATACCTTGGAACAATTAGGAATTCCACAGTCTCAGCCAACCAATGATCAGCGATCCTCCAAAGCAATTGGAGTTACCAATACAGGAAATTGGTCTACAAAAGAATATCTGCCTATGGGATATCTAGAAAATACGGAAACGTCCACTAACTTATTCTGGCAAATAGAGCATAATGGTTCTTGGCATTGGGAGATTTCCGATCAAACTGCTCATTTATATTTAGCACTAAGTGGGCCAACTGAAACAGAGTCTCATTGGTTTAAAAATTTAAAGCCTGGAGATAGTTTTATATCAGTACCTGTGGCAGTGGGGGTAAGTGTAGGAAACTTTGATATTGCAATGGGCCAATTAACCAAATACCGCAGAAAAATTCGTAGACCAAACAAGGATAATGAAAGTCTTGCGATCATTTTTAATGACTATATGAACTGCTTATGGGCAGACCCAACAACAGAAAAAGAAATGCCATTAGTTGATGCAGCAGCAGAGGCAGGGTGTGAATATTTCTGCATAGATGCAGGATGGTATTCCGCTGGATTCTGGTGGGATAATGTTGGAGAATGGCAAGAATCGAAAGAGCGTTTTCCAAATGGCTTAAAGGAAGTAACGGATTACATTCGAAGCAAGGGCTTAATTCCTGGAGTTTGGCTTGAATTAGAAGTTATGGGTATCAAGTGTCCAAAGGCTGATAAAGTACCAGAAGATTGGTTCTTTATGAGACACGGTAAGAAAGTATATGATCGTTCCCGTTATCAGTTAGATTTTCGTAACCCACAAGTCATTGATCATGCCAATGAGGTCATTGATCGATTGGTTGCAGAATACGGGGTAGGATATATTAAAATGGATTATAATATTGAACCTGGCATTGGAACTGAAATTAATGCAGATAGTGTAGGAGATGGCTTACTTGGCCATGAGAGAGCGTATCTTGCTTGGCTTGATTCTGTATTTATGAAATATCCAGATCTAATCATTGAGAACTGCTCTAGTGGGGGACTTCGAATTGATTATGCTATGTTGCAAAGATATTCCATACAATCTACAAGTGATCAAGAAGATTATCGTAGATACGCGACCATAGCTGCCAATTCTCCATCAGGATTGACACCAGAACAATCAGCTATCTGGTCTTACCCTTTAACCGAAGGGGATAAGGAAGAAGTTATTTTTAATATGGTAAATGCAATGCTTCTTCGAATCCATCAAAGTGGCCATTTAGTTCATATTAATGCAGAACGAAAAGCTTTGGTGAAAGAGGCGCTTGACTATTATAAGACCATAAGAAATGATATTAAAGAGGCGTTGCCGTTTTGGCCACTTGGCCTATCCAATTTTAGTGATGGATGGGTAAGTTTAGGACTCTATACAAATGAGAAAATCTATCTTGCAGTTTGGAGAAGAAACAGTGAATCAGATACCTGCATACTTCCAATCTTGTATACAGATAATAAAAAAGTAACGGTAAACTGTGCCTATCCAAAGGAGAAAGAATGTGATTTTGGATGGAATGGAACAAATCAGACGTTAACTGTTCAAATGCCAAAACAGTTTAGCGCAAGATTATTTGAAATTTCACTATCATAGTAATACAAGCATTGGAAAGGATTAAATTTGAATGAACCAAAGAAGAAACGATGTGCCATGTAATCTAAATGCCTCTAAGGAGGTTAAGTCAGTGCTTCATTATCTAAGTGGGATATCTGGCAACGGTATTATTACTGGTCAACATACACAAACCACAGTTCAAGAAGAGCTTAAGTATATTGAAGAAGTAACTGGAAAGGTGCCTGCATTATGTGGCTTTGAGCTACTTAGTTATTCGCCTAATATTAATTATGAGAAGAGTGATGAAGTCTGTTTAAAGGAAGTGTATGAAAATAGAAACACACTGCAAAATGCTTGGGATTGGGCACTTAACCATCATGGGTTAATAACATTTACATGGCATTGGTTTTCTCCAACAGGAGGAAAAGGGAAAGCATTCTATGCGGAACACACGGAATTTGACGCGTCGAAAGCCATACTAAGTGGAACAGAGGAAAATAAAGCATTACTTTCTGATATGGACGTCATGGCTGATATTCTAATAGAGTTTTGCAAAAAAAAGATTCCAATTCTATGGCGTCCGTTTCATGAAGCAGAAGGAGCTTGGTTTTGGTGGGGAAGTAAAGGACCAGAAGTTGCTAAGAAACTTTATCAAATCATGTATGACAGATACACCAACTATCACCATCTGGATAACTTAATCTGGGTGTGGAATTCTCCACTTCCTGAAGGATATGTTGGGGATAACATGGTAGACATAATATCCAGAGATTTATATCCACCGGCTCATGAACATACAGACTTTGCAAAGGAATATAAGGAATTAATTTCGATTACTCCCGAGAATAAATTAGTGGCACTTGCAGAAATAGGAACTGTACCGAGTATTTCTATGTTGTCGGACTCTCATATTCCTTGGAGCTGGTTTATGACATGGTCCAATGAATTTGGACGAACAGAGCAATACACTACGAAAGAAGAATTAAAAAAGGCGTATAATCATCCTTATGCAATCACGTTAGACAAACTACCCAAACTATATTAATATAACATAAAAAAAGGCTGGAACAACATGAAAACATTAAAATTCTTTCATGTTGTTCCAGCCTTATTTTTTATATATTAATGAACAATCTTAAATATAAAGTTAGTACCAGGAGCTGTAGTAAATTTAAAAATTGTTTTACCATTGCTACTTACTCCGGTTAACTCAGTATCTCGCTCTAGATCCAATAAACTAACGTTTTCTTCATTTACAATTAGCGATGCTTCATCGTAGAAACCATTGAAGGATCGTACAATGAATGTATCATTATCATAGGTAAAGAGCGTAGTCTTTGAGACTGCATCTAATTGAACTCTAGCATCCTTCTGGAAGGCATCTCTAATAGTGTTTAAAATAGTACGTGGATAATGGTATAGATCACCAAAATCTTCTGGAATGGTAAGTACAAAGAGACGTCCTTTACTATATTTGGTTTTCAGTAAAATTGGGAAATTGTTATCTTCTCCTAAACCACCAATTAATTCCCATACATCATTGGTAAAGAATTCAACATGAGGGATTAAAATACTCTTTGAAGCCTCTTCACAACCACCGTAGGAAACTCCACCGTTTGGAGAATAAGCATACTTATTAACAAGAGCTTTTCTAGGGGAATAAACTATATGAGCTAAATCATAGAATGCATCTCCCATTTTCCGGGCAAACCCTGAAGTAACAACCACATCGGCTCCATTGACTAAACTCATGTGAATCTTTGCAATAATATTTTTATCATACGTCGCATTTTCAGTTAAGAAGATATTTTTAGCATCTTCTGGATATTGTGGATAAGGATCCAAAGGAATACCAAGCATTCCTATATAGTTATGAAGAAAATCTTCTCCATGGCTATGATATGGTAGGTAACATGCAACTCCGGTTGGCGTTCCCAGTTGATTAAAATATTTATCAACATCTTCAAATACCTGTCCAATGACTGGCGGAAATAGTGTAAAGGAAGCATCGTCAATTAAGGAACCTAAGCTAAACATCATAGCTTCCTTGGCTTTGGCAAATAGAGTCAAATACCCTTGTTCTGCATAGGAAGTTAAATTATAAGTACATTCATATGGATCAAACCATCCGCCAAGATTGCGATTCGGAGCAATGTGATCCATATATCGCATAATAAAGTAGCTTAAATATTTAGGTAAGTGTTGTTGCGTATAAGCAGGGTTTCTTGTTTCTGTTCCAGTATAAATCGTATCGAAAATATGTGGTTCATCCTCAAGATTATATCCTGCATCTTGATAATGCTCATACCAGTTGGGAAACTTTATGATTGTACTACAGTTAGGATTTACTTCTTTTGCTGTTTTAACAATTACATTTTCAGAAATATCTTTCATTAGATCAAGGCGGAATCTAGACCAAGAACGATCTCCTTTTTGTTTGATACAGTCATCACATCTACAATTAGTGAAATAGAAATCATCCAAAATAAGCTCATCAAATACTTCTGCCGTTAAAGTGGTTACTTCTTTCAGCTTTTGAATTGTTTTGGAAGATGTGTAGCAAAATGGGCTAAACCCTCCATCTCCATTATCGGAATCATCTGTTGTAATACCTCCAGAAGTTTGGATTCCCTTGTTCTCAAAATAAGCTTTTACCTTTAAAAGATGTTCCTTTTCAATGGTCACGCCACTACGGTAGGTTTCTAGATAGACTTTTCCAACCTTAACGTTTTTTTCAATTAGTTGAAACTTTTTATCAAATTCATCAAAATCAGTAATTGATATTAAATTAAATACGGGACAATATACACTTGCATTAAAGTTTTGGTATTTCATATAAGACATCTCCTTTTGTTAATTCGTTAAATTAATCATACAGAAACTTCGTTTAATCAACAATGGATTTTCTTCTCTTTGCTATGGATAATCTTGTTTTCTGTATATTTACGGCTTTCGTGAAAGGATTGGTTTTACTTGAAGATAATACATAGATAGTGTATACTATTTATGAGAAAAGGACGGTGAGAAGATGGATGCATATGGAACATTTCATGAGATATTAGTTAAACTTTTTAATGAAATTATGGATATAGAGCATAGAGTTTTAATCACAGATGAATTTAAAGATATCTCAAATAATGATATGCATACTATTGAAGCGATTGGAGATGGAGATGCAAAAAACATGTCTACCGTTGCGAAATCACTTCGAATCACAGTCGGGACACTGACCATTGCAATCAATAATCTTGTAAAAAAGGGATATGTGAATCGTATCCGCAGTGATGAGGATAGAAGAGTTGTTTTAATATCACTGACGGAAAAAGGATTGAAAGCATTTTATCATCATGAGTCTTTTCATCAGGAAATGATAGAAGCAACCTTAAAAGGGTTAAATGAAGAGGAAACCAAGATTTTAGTAAAAGCACTATCCAATTTAAGCTCATATTTTAAACGATATGATTAGGGGATTATAAGGAGGGAATGTATGGAACAAGATTTTTTAAAAGATGATGATCTAGCTGATTTATTTGCAGAACTTGAAGATGTTGCTGAAAGTGATCCTATAGAAGAGGATCCAGAGATGCAAGCAGCACAAAGAAGGTATATGGAGATAATTAAAAAGCATAAAGAAGAGTAATATAAGTGAAGATATAGCTTAGTAATCAAGAAAAAGCGGTGCCATTTGGCACCGCTTTAATATGTTCTTATGCTAATTCAGAAACAACTTTTTCAAGTGCAGCAAGTGCATCAGCAGGAAGTTTATCAAAACCACCTTTTTCAGTATCTCTAGATTTAACAAATTCAACTCTATCTAACATTCTAGCTTTTAATTCAGCTAAGTATGATTTATCGTTCATATCTGGAACAAATCCGTCCCAATCCATGATTTCGATATCTGAGAAGCTACCCCATTTTTTGAAAGCAGCTTTGCCTTCAACGATAGTTTCAAGAACTCCTAATGTATCTTTAGGCTGAACTTTTTTGCCCATGAAATCACCAGTGTTAATGATGTAGCAATCTACATTATTATTAGCAACTAAAGCTTTGAATTTCTCATAGTCATTAGCAAGTGGATAAGTTCTGAATGGGTTTGCATATGGTTCAACAACTAAAGCATTAGGATCTACTCCAGGAGCAAGTCTTTCTGCAGATGATCTCTTAGTTGCAAGAGTAGCACCCATAACTGATGCTAAAGAAGCACCTTTTAATTTTACAACTGGTGGAATTGTAGGATCTTTCATAATCCAGAAGATTGCATTAACTGGTTCTTCGATCTTATCTACTCTGTTTGGAGACCATAATTTTGATTTAACAGCACGGCCGTTACCGTTACGGATATCTTCTGTAACAATAACTTTATGTCCATTTTCATCTATTGTAACACCACAGTTCTGAACTGTTACAAGATATTTGTTATCAGGACTTGTTAATGGGTAATCCTGAGTTTTGTCAAAGTAAGCTGGCTCTAAAGCGATAGAAGAACCATCTTCTGTTGAGATAATGAATGCATCATCGTGAAGTACAGTGATGTCATATTTTCCGCCATGAGCAGCATGTGTGATTGTAGATTTTCCTGATCCAGAAAGTCCGAATACACCTGCAACATATGATTTACCACCTGGAAGGTTATATCTCTTCTGTCCACCGTGACATGATGCATAACCATGTCTGTTAGCGATTGCCCAAGCAATTGTAAGAGTACCTTTTTTGTGCTCTCCAAAATATCTCATACCTAATAATGCAGCACAGTTATGTGTTGTATCAAAGAATGTTAATCCCATTTCATGATCAGGATGTGACCATTGTGGATTAGAGAAGATATAGATATCAGCTTCGCCATCGATTGGCTTAGAGTTTTTATACATTTTAACATATTCATCAGACATATACTGGAAGTTTAACATCCAAGAATATAAATCATTTTCTTCGCCTTCTGGAATAAGAAGATGAGCTTTTACCATGAAATCTTCATGTAAACCAATGTAAACTTCAGCATGATACATTAAAAGATTACGTGATTGATAAATAGCTTCTTTTACTTTTCCTTCAAGATCAGGAATATTTACTCCTGGTTCTCCAGAGATTTTACGAGCTGCAGCAGCTCTACCGCTTACATTACCATCGTTAAAAAGTAAGATTTTAGCATCAGCTTCAAGGCCGATTTCTTCTGCTCTGTAGACTGGCATATCAGTTACTACAGTTCCTGGTGAATTTTTAGCTAATTCATAAGCTTCTTTTAAAGTGTTAACTTTAATTACGTTGTTACCATAAAAAGGAGCCTCAATAATCGCACGTGTTTGTGTGAAAATTGGATTACTAGCGCTGATTTCTTCGCGCTTAAAATAAGCTTTTGTTGACATATTTTATTTCCTCCTAAAGAATTTTATCAAAGGAACGGGTGGATTCAATTCCTTTGTATTATATAAATTGACTGACTTCTATGAGAAAAATAGAAATTGGCCAAAATATTTACTATTATATTTAAAAAAAATTCAAAACGTTCGCCACTTTAAGTATAATTTTTTTGCATGTATATGTCAATAAAAATAAGAATAAATCTCCATTTTTTATCAATTTATCCAATCATCTAACCGATTATTAATAATATCAAATTGAGCAGGTCCGATATCTAATAAAAACTTATGAAACTCTTTCAAATCAAAAGCATCACCAAGCTCTTTCTTAGCCTTATCCCTAAGAGCAACAAACTCTAAATAACCTAATGTATACTTCAGGTAATTAGCAGGTTCTTCAATCATACTTGCTTGCAAGCGTTTTATTGCATCTTCATCAGAAATTCCATAATTCGCAAGAAATTTAGAGATATCTTTAAGGCCCCATCCGTAATAGTTAACACCAATATCAATTTTGGCATACATACAAAGATTCACGACCATATTATTTTCCAATAAATCGGCAACATTATCATCTAGCTTAGCAATGTGTAAGGAATATAGTTCTGCGTAGGTTGCCCAACCTTCAGAATAACCGCTAAAGTTAAGAAGATTCCGAAGTGGTTCTGGATCCTGCTGGTTATAGTAAACTGTCTGGTATAAATGACCAGGATATCCCTCATGAGCAAGCGTAGTGAAAATATCCGACATATCATAAGAGTCTCCCCCGTTAATATAAATGCTGTTTTCAGTATAGTTATCCATTGGTGGTGTTAAATAAAAGGCAGGGCTTAAACTATCTTCTAAGGAATCATGAACGTATTTCACGTCGCAATTAACATCATCTAGTGATGGGAAATCCTTCTTTATTGCAGTAGTTAAATATGAGATAATCTCCTTAGGGTCAGTATAAGGATAAGACATAAAATCTACTTTATTAAGCGCTTCTGGATCTTTTTTAACAATGGTAGCCATATTTAAAGCAGCTGTATTAACGGAAGCATCTAATAGGGAATTAATTTCTTCGATACTTCTAGATGAGCCGGTGGAAGAAGCAACTAAGTATTTATAATACTCTTTTCCTTTCGGATATCCACATAAGCCATTTTCATTGGTCCCAGTACCTTTCAACAGAGTTAGACCACTTATCAGTGTTTCATAAGCTGGAAGTACCTGTTCAAGTACAGCTGTTTTATTGCTCTTTTGATAAGATTTGATTTCTTCCTTTGTTAAACCAGGAAAATTAGAAACTTTATCATTAAATACATCGATAAGATAGTTATTCTCCCGATCAGCGATAAATTCATTACACTGTGTAAGAATATCATCCACAGAAGAATCGCTCATAAATAAACCTGCTTTGGACTTTTGCTGTTCGAAAACAAGAATTTGATTAAAATAATCTGGTACACAGGAAAGGAGTTGAATATACTCATCAATGTCATCCTTACCATAAAAATTATATTCCGCTAATAAAACAGGAAGTTGTGCTTGAATGCCTGTGGTTGGGCTGAGGCTTTCTCTATATAATAGTAAATCGGAAGAATCCATTCCCAATTCTAAAAAGGACTGTAATATATCATAAGTTAATTGTTGCTCCTTTGTTAACTTGTCATAGTTAAATTTCTTTAAAGAATAAAGATAATTTTCAGAAACAGCGAGGCTTTCCTCTAGTGACTTTAGACTATAATCTCCTAAAGTTGGTTTCATATCTTTGATACCATAATTCTCAGGTTCTGCAATGCTGTAGTTTAAAGTAATACTATCAGTCTGAACTTCGTCTACGAATATATCATGAATAAAACTGTTAAAGGAAGTTTGTGCATTCGCTGAATTCTTCTCGTTTTTACTACAACCAAACACAGAAACAGTCAGTATGATAAGCAAGATTAAGATGTAAGAATATTTTTTATATTTCATATGGCCTCCCAAAAAGGTTTAATAAGTATGGAAAATTATTATTCATTATTTCATTATATTACAAATAGAAAAAAAGAATTCGGATAACAATAGGGATATCATAGTACAGGAACTAGTAATTGTAAATAAGAGCCTTGACAAAATTCCAATTTAAGTCTAAACTTAGTGTACTTAATATGAAAAGGCAAAGAAAAGAAGAGTATATAGTGGAGTAATCTACAGAGAACCCGGAGGCTGAGAAAGGGGATAAGGTTTCTATAACCGTACGATACTATAGAAGATGGTCTTGGAGCTGTGCAACTGAAGTAGGATAGTTACTTAGGTTGCAACGGGAACACCCGTTATAGTGATAGAATAAGGTTTCTGCCCGGAAGCAGAAATGAATTAAAGTGGTACCACGGGATACTCTCGTCTTTAAAAGAAATTTTAAAGGCGTTTTTTTTTCGCAACAAACCCATTAAAGGAGGACGTTATACATGGCTAAAAAACCATATTATTTAACAACTGCAATTGCATATACATCAGGAAAACCTCATATCGGAAACACTTACGAAATCGTATTGGCTGACAGTATTGTGCGTTTTAAAAGACATCAAGGTTTTGATGTTCGTTTCCAGACTGGAACAGACGAACACGGACAGAAGATAGAATTAAAAGCAGAAGAAGCAGGTGTATCACCACAAGAATTTGTAGATGGAGTTGCAAAACAGATACAGGATATCTGGGATTTAATGAATACCTCATATGATAAATTCATCCGTACTACAGATGATTATCATGAGAAACAGATTCAAAAGATTTTTAAGAAATTATACGAAAAGGGAGATATCTATAAAGGTCACTATGAAGGAATGTATTGTACCCCTTGTGAATCCTTTTATACATCATCCCAACTTGTTGATGGTAAATGTCCAGACTGTGGAAGAGAATGTCAACCTGCAAAAGAAGAAGCATATTTCTTAAAGTTAAGCAAGTATGCAGATCGTTTAATTGATCATATTAATACACATCCAGAGTTCATACAGCCAGAGTCAAGAAAAAATGAAATGATGAATAACTTCCTACTTCCTGGTCTTCAAGATCTGTGTGTATCAAGAACTTCATTTAAATGGGGTATTCCAGTTGATTTTGATGATAGACACGTTGTTTATGTATGGTTGGATGCGCTTAGTAATTATATAACAGGTCTTGGATTTGATTTAGATGGGAATAGTGGAGAGGATTTTCAGAAATTCTGGCCAGCTGACCTTCACTTAATTGGGAAGGATATATTACGTTTCCATACTATTTACTGGCCAATTATGTTGATGGCGCTTGATTTACCACTTCCAAAACAAGTATTTGGACACCCTTGGTTATTACAAGGAGATGGAAAAATGAGTAAATCCAAAGGAAATGTACTTTATGC
This sequence comes from Bacillota bacterium, assembly GCA_023420935.1. Classification (GTDB taxonomy): domain Bacteria; phylum Bacillota; class Clostridia; order Lachnospirales; family Lachnospiraceae; genus Mobilisporobacter. Next base: position 26,267 of record JAEZUR010000093.1, read on the forward strand.
AGATGAATTAGTTGATTTCTTTGGAGTAGACGCAGTAAGGTATTTTGTACTTCACGAGATGCCATTTGAAAATGATGGAGTTATTACTTGGGAACTTATGGTGGAGCGTATGAATTCTGAACTTGCCAATACACTTGGTAACTTAGTAAACAGAACTATATCCATGTCTAACAAATACTTCGATGGTATTGTATCGGATAGTAAGGTAGTTGAACCAGTTGATGAGGAGTTAAAAGCATTAACACTTGAAACTCCGAAAAAAGTAATTGGTAAAATGGATAAACTTAGAGTTGCGGATGCAATTAGTGAAATATTTACGTTATTTAAACGCTGTAATAAATATATTGATGAGACAATGCCTTGGGTTTTAGCAAAAGAAGAGGATAAAAAGGGAAGATTAGAAACTGTTCTTTATAACCTGGTAGAAAGTATTTGTGTAGGTGCATCGCTATTAGAATCCTTTATGCCTGAGACTTCACAAAAGATCTTAACTCAGTTAAATGCTCCTGCAAGAAGCTTAGAAGATATGGATGAGTATGGAAAATACCCAAGTGGTAATAAAGTTACTGAAACACCAGAGATCTTATTCGCACGATTGGATGTAGCTGAAGTGCTAGCCAAAGTGGAAGAACGTAAACAGGCAGAAGTCAATGAGGATCAGAATCAGGAGCCAGTTATCGATATTGAACCTAAAGATGAGATTTTCTATGATGATTTCATGAAAATGCAGTTTCAAGTAGGAGAGATTATTTCTTGTGAAGAAGTTCCAAAATCAAAAAAATTATTATGCTCTCAAGTAAAAGTTGGAAGCCAGGTAAAACAAATTGTTTCTGGAATTAAAGGGCATTATTCAACCAAAGATATGGTTGGTAAAAAGGTTATGGTATTGGTTAACTTAAAACCAGCTAAATTAGCTGGAGTGTTATCAGAAGGAATGCTTCTATGTGCTGAAAATGAAGCTGGTGAACTTGCTTTATTGGTACCAGAAAAGGATATGCCAGCAGGAGCAGAAATCTGCTAGTTAGGATAATGATATGAAAGAAAATATGATAATTGAAAGCCATGCTCATTATGACGACGAGAAGTTTGATGAAGATCGTGATATACTGCTATGTAGTCTTAAGGAGCAGGGGATAGAATACGTTATTAATGTTAGTGCTAGTCTAGATTCAGCCAAAAAGACGTTGCAGTTAACCGAACAATATCCATTTATCTATGGTTCCATGGGCGTGCATCCCGAGGAAACCAAGGAATTAAATGAGGATAATTTTGTTTGGTTAAAAGAGATGTGCCATAAACCAAAGATTGTGGCAGTAGGTGAAATTGGATTGGATTACTACTGGGATGAGCCTGCTCGAGATATTCAACAAAAGTGGTTTGAGAGACAGATGGAATTAGCCAGGGATGTGAAACTTCCTATGATTGTTCATAGTCGAGATGCAGCTTGTGATACTTTAGATATGATGAAAGCTTCAAAAGCTCATGAGATTGGAGGAGTGATACACTGCTTTTCTTATCCAGTGGAGATCGCTAGAGAATTCCTTTCCATGGGATTTTATCTGGGGATTGGCGGAGTTGTAACATTTAGTAATGCAAAAAAATTAAAAGAAGTAGTGGAATATGCACCATTATCAAGTCTTTTGTTGGAGACGGATTGTCCATACTTAGCACCAGTACCCAACCGCGGGAAACGAAATTCCTCGTTAAATTTAAATTATATAGCCCAGGAAATTGCTACTATAAAGGGTATTGAATATGAGGAAGTGGTAAGAGTTACATCAGAGAATTCAAGAAAAATGTATTCACTAACTAATCATTAGATTATAAAAAAAGAGAGGTAGCCGATGGCAACATTAGGTAATCCGCAAAATACCATTGCGGTACTAAATAAATATCATTTTAATTTCCAAAAGAAGTTTGGACAGAACTTTTTGATTGATACCCATGTTCTGGACAAAATAGTCGCTGCAGCAGGAATTACGAAAGATGACTTGGTGTTGGAGATCGGACCTGGAATTGGAACCATGACGCAATATCTTTGTGAAAATGCAAGGGAAGTGATTGCTGTTGAGATTGATAAAAATCTAATTCCTATCTTAGAAGACACCCTATCAGAATATGATAATGTAACCGTAATTAACCAAGATATTCTAAAAGTTGATATCAATCAGATTGCAAGGGAGCGAAACAATGGGAAACCAATTAAAGTAGTTGCTAATTTACCCTATTATATTACAACTCCTATCATTATGGGGCTATTTGAAAGTCATGTTCCAATCGATAACATTACTGTTATGGTACAAAAAGAGGTTGCGGATCGCATGCAAGTTGGACCTGGAACGAAAGATTATGGAGCCCTATCTTTGGCAGTGCAATATTATGCCAAACCTTACATTGTGGCTAATGTACCACCGAATTGTTTTATGCCAAGACCAAATGTTGGGTCAGCTGTGATTCGATTAACCTGTCATGAAGAGTCCCCAGTAAAGGTAAAGGATGAGAAGTTAATGTTTCGCTTAATTCGTGCATCATTTAATCAAAGACGTAAAACGCTTATTAACGGACTTAACAATTCTCCTGAAATACAAATACCAAAGGAAATCATCGCAAAAGCTATCTCTGATTTAGGAGTTTTGGCAACGATACGAGGAGAAGCATTAACGTTACAGCAGTTTGCACAATTAAGTAATCTTCTTTGTGATGAAATGAAAGAGTGACAAGAAAGTAAGGTGACCTATATGGTCACCTTCTTTTGATTCTGAAACATGTCTTTACACGTTATATTATGACAATAAAATCGTTATGCGATTCAAAGAAAAGATAGGCTTATCGGAATAATTTCCATACCCAGATAGACTAGTTTATTTCATATACTATACATATAACAAGTAAAAAGTGCATTTTGTGACTGTTTTTGTAAAAATAAGACATAAATTCTGTTATAGTGATGACAAAGGTAAAAATTGATACTAAAAAGATTAACCTAATTTTAATCGGTTACCTATTGAAAAAATATGGAATTATGAATAGAATAGAACTAGAGTGGCAATTGGGAGGTATGGTATGGCAAAGATATTAATAGTAGAAGATGAAAGTAAGATAGCACGATTTTTAGAACTCGAACTAAAGTATGAAGGATATGAAGTTGAAATAGCTGGAGATGGACGAGCTGGCTTAGAGCTGGCTTTAAATGATGAAGTTGATTTAGTTATCTTAGATGTTATGTTGCCCGGATTGAATGGAATCGAAGTATGTCGCAGAATCAGACAAGATGGTTCTAGAATTCCTATCATAATGCTCACTGCCAAGGATGATGTTATGGATAAAGTGGCGGGGCTTGATAATGGTGCGGATGATTATCTTACAAAGCCTTTCGCAATTGAAGAACTTCTAGCAAGAATCCGTGTTGCCCTTAATAGACATGTACAAATGAATACAATAAAATCAGAAGTACTAGAATTTAAAGCCTTAAAATTAAATCTTTCCAGTCATAGTGCATTTTATGGAGAAGATGAGTTAACATTAACGAAGAAAGAATATGAACTTCTAGAGTACTTGTTACGCAATAGAAATATAGCAGTTACAAGGGAACAACTTTTGAATAATGTTTGGGATTATGAATATCTAGGTGACACCAATGTTGTGGATGTTTATATCCGGTATCTCCGTCAGAAAATTGATGATAAATATGGCGTACATATTATCAATACGGTTCGAGGAGTGGGGTATATTATAAAAGATGAAAAGTAAAATAGTAGAATGGATTAGACAAATACTAATTAAAACAATACTACCGTTTCGACGAAGAAGAGAAGAATTTTTAAGTCAATTCCGATTCTCCATTGAATTTCGAATTTCTTTAAAATATCTCAAATTACTTGTTATAAATGGAGCACTTTTATTCGGTGCACTAATAACAATCGTATTTTGGTTACAGCTACATGCAAATGAAAAACTGGGGCTAGAAATACAGAATCGAATTGAACAGGGTGAAGTAGAATTAAAAGATAGGGATTTTCTACAAAAAACCGGCGTCATAGCATATGAATATACGGATGAGTATGATTTGCGCAGTTACCGAGAGATGATAAGCAAAGATGAGATAAATCGATATCGAAAACTCATATATCAAAGTGAGGTGAATCCTTATTTTAACAAAGGAATCGAATTACGTATTAGAAATCTTGATACGAATGAAATTATATATGATGATATAACATATGATATATCTGGGAAGAAACTAATCTTTCACAAATATTACTATGACCGTAAAGGTGGTCCTGACATTTTTTTAGTGCGAGAGAATATAAATAAGATTCAGGTAAATAAACAGAACTTGGTTCTGGAATTTCAATATAATTTGACAAGTATACACAATTATATTTCACAACTGTTGTTATGGTGGTTACTATTTTATATTATATTTGCATTTGTTATCACTAAGTTTGGTCAAAGCGGAAGTGCAAAATTGCTAGAACCTATTGCAGATATGTCTTTGCATGCCAATCGGTTAACGGTAAACAATCTAGATAGTGAGCGCTTGAATGTAGAAGGAACTAAAAATGAGTTAAAAGATTTGGCAACAACCATTAATAGTATGCTCGATCGAATTGATTTATCTTACGAAAGTCAAAAGCAGTTTGTATCGGATGCTTCTCATGAACTTAGAACACCAATTGCGGTAATTAAAGGATATGTGAATCTGCTGGATCGTTGGGGCAAAAAAGATGAGCAAGTAATGGAAGAAGCCATTGAGGCCATTAAAAATGAGTCTAGATCCATGCAGGAACTAGTGGAAAAACTTCTGTTCTTATCTAGACATGATAAAAAGACCTTACAGTTAACAAAATCAAAGTTTAATATGAGAGAAGTGATTGAAGATATGGTCAAGGAAACACGATTGGTAGCTGAGAATCGGGTTATTGAATCACCTATTTTACAAGATGTTTTTGTTTATGGAGATAATCAAGCATTAAAGCAAGCGATTCGCGTCTTTGTGGAAAATGCGATAAAATATACCATTGAGAATGATACCATATTTATTGCCTGTGAAAATAGGCACGGAGACTGCATGGTTACTGTGGCAGATACCGGTCTTGGTATGACACAGAAAGATATTGACCATATATTTCAACGATTCTATCGATCAGATCAAGTTAGAAATGAAAAGATTAGTGGCCATGGTTTGGGACTTTCCATAGCGAAGCTAATTATTTTAAAACATTCTGGAAGTATAAAAATAAAGTCTCAATTAACGAGGGGTTCAAGTTTTCAGATTATATTGCCGAAAATAAGGGTGTAATGAAAACTTAGAATAAAGGGCAATTATGCAAATATGCATAAAAGAAGGGAGAATTATTGTATGAAGTATTCTATTTTAGGAAGTACTATGCCTGCAGTTGAGGTGACTTTGGAATCGGATGAAGGAATGTACACTCAATCCGGTGGTATGGCATGGATGACAGAAGGTATTGTGATGGAAACCAATACGAAGGGTGGAGTAATGAAAGGAATTGGTCGCATGTTTACAGGCGAATCTTTCTTTATGGCAACCTATAAAGCGGCTCGAGATGGAGCAATTATTGCATTTGCGTCTACTGTACCAGGAGAGATTGTTCCAATTGATGTATCACAAACTGGAGGTATGATTTGTCAAAAAGGTGCATTTTTATGTGCAGAGGAAAATGTTGAACTGAAAGCAGTATTTACGAAGAAATTATCTTCTGGATTCTTTGGCGGAGAGGGATTTATTCTTCAGGATATTAGCGGAAGTGGTATGGTATTCTTAGAAATTGATGGTGATAAGATTGAGAAAGACTTAGCACCGGGAGAAGTAATCAAAGTAGATACAGGAAATGTTGTTGCATTTGATAGAAGTGTTAGCTATGAAATTGAAACAGTAAAAGGATTAAAAAATATCTTCCTAGGCGGAGAAGGATTATTCCTAACAAAGTTAACTGGACCAGGAAAAGTTATTCTTCAGACTCAGAACTTTAATGAATTTGCTGGACGTGTTATTAAGATGATGCCGGCAAAATAAGATTGGATGAATAAAAGGGTGCTGCTAATCAGGATGGATGTTCTGATTAGCAGCACCCTTTTTTGTAGTGTTTGGGACAAAAACTCATGTGTCAATTTGCAAAAAATACATGTTTCATGAAGTGATACACAATATAATTTGCATCGCAACACGCTCTCGCTTGGATGAAGTTCGTAGTGGTACGTAAGGTTCTAAAATACAGAACCTAAGTACCAACGACTTCATAACAGTTGCTTAACAAATTATATTGTATATCACTTCAGTATAGTGTGTGGAGTGCAAATTGAAAAATAAGGTTGTTCAATGGGATTCCTCATTGAATTATATTTGATAATAAATGATGGGATATTGCTGCAATTCCATTCCAAATGGAGTGAATATAATAAAAATAATTAACTTTTATTAAAAGCAGGAAGTAAAAATTAGTATCCGTTTTTTACTTTCTGCTTTTTTTTTCATGAAATAGAAAGTACGTGGAGCATGCATTCTATCGTTTCTACATTATAATCAGTTACAGGTTTTTAAACTGTGCCATGTATAAATCATAATACAGGCCTTTCTTTTCTAGAAGCTCGGCAGAGCTTCCTTGTTCTAAGATGTCTCCTTTATCAATTACAAAGATACGATCGGCTTTTTGGATCGTAGACAATCGATGGGCGATTACAAAGGAGGTTCTGCCTTTTAATAAAGCCTCAATTCCTTGTTGTACTAAAAGTTCAGTATGTGTATCAATACTTGATGTAGCCTCATCTAAGATTAAGATTTTTGGCATGGATACCATGGTTCTTGCAAATGCTAAAAGCTGCTTTTGACCAATAGATAGTCCGCCTCCTCTTTCTTGTAACTGGGTATCGTATCCTTTATCTAACTTCATGATAAAGTCATGTGCGTTTACTGCTTTTGCAGCGGCGATGATTTCTTCGTCGGTAGCATCTAACTTACCGTAACGAATATTATCTTTAATGGTACCAGAGAATAAGAAATTATCTTGAGTCATAATACCCATTTGTTGTCTTAAACTCTCAGTTGAAACATCTAATAGATTATAATTATCTACAAATATAAAACCTTCTTGTATATCATAAAAACGACTAATTAAATTAACAATGGTAGTTTTTCCAGCACCTGTTGGACCAACCAAGGCAATTGTTTCACCTGGACGTACATGAAAGCTCACGTTATTAAGAATGTTGGTCTGTCCGTCGTATGAAAATGATACATTTTCAAATCGGATATCTCCTTCAATAGGAGGGAGATCTACTACCACATCCTTATCCTGAATATCAGGTTTTGTATCCATTATCTCAAAGATACGTTCTGCGCCAGATAGATTAGTAACCAGCTGATTATAGAAGTTACTCAGGTTCATAACTGGGCTCCAAAACATGGAGATATAGGTTCCAAATGCTATTAGCGTACCAATGGACACGTGTTCAGCACCTATTAATCGAATTGCTGTAAAATATAAGGATACAGTGCCCAATCCCCAACACAAATCAATTACTGGGCCAAAGGCGTCATTTAAACGGACAGCATTGAGAAAAGAAGTACGATGTTCCTTTAGTAAAAAATCAAACGTTTCTCCGGTTTCTTCCTCAGCCGTATAACTTTGAATTACTCTCATACCAGATAGGTCTTCATGTACAAATGCATTTAGGTTGGATGCCTTTTTCTTATTAATCTGCCATCTCTTATGAGAGTAGATCTGAATGACCCACATGCCTGCAATCATTAACGGTAAACTAATGAGTGCAGCAAATGCAAGTTTATAGTCTTTAATCATCATGATTGCAACCACGGAGCAAATTGTGATAAAGTCGGGAATTAATGTTGTAACACTATTTGATAAAACATCCTTTAGTGCATTTACATCACCAATAATTCTTGCAAGTACTTTGCCCGTTGGTCTGCTGTCAAAAAATTGAAAGCTTAATTTCTGTATGTGTGTATATAGTTCCTGACGAATTACTAATAAAACTTGGTTAGATACTTCTGCCATAATAAACATACGAAGTTTAATAAGAAGTACCAGCAGAATGTTAATAGAAATAGCAAAAGCTCCAAGTTTCAGTAGCCCAGGAAAATCTTTTCTTGCTATATAGTTATCAATTGCTTCTTCTATTATTAAGGGGTTAACTAAGGTAATCGTTACAGAAATCCCCATGATTAATAGTACGATTATAAGTTTAAATTTATAGTCAAGTAGATAACGAAAGAGTCGAAATAGAGTATTTTTTTTCTCTGTCTTTACGATTATTTCGTCATTCCGATAGGAATTAATTGACATTGTGTCACCTCCTTGTAAGGTATTCTCCATATTGAGCCACATATGTATTATAATATTGACCCTTAGAAGCTAATAAAGTTTCATGTGTTCCTCGTTCTGCAATCATTCCGTTATCAAGAACAATAATCTCATCTGCATTTCGTACCGCAGAAATACGGTGAGCAATAATAATTTTAGTTGTATCAGTTAATTCAGTTAAAGCTTTTTGAATTAAGTGCTCTGTTTCCATATCAAGTGCGGAGGTAGAATCATCCAAAACCAGAATTGGATTTTTCTTAGCAAGTGCTCTGGCAATGCTGATACGTTGCTTCTGACCACCGGATAGTCCCACACCACGTTCTCCTATAATGGTTTCATACTCTTGATCCATCTGTTGAATAAACTCGTGTGCCTGCGCATCACTTGCTGCTTCTCGAATCATATGATGATTGATAAATTCTTTTTTACCTAACTTAATATTTTCCGTAATGGTATCTGAGAATAAGAAAACATCTTGCATAACCAAGGATATGCTTCCCCTAAGTTCTTTTAACGATAACTCTTTAATATTAACTCCATCTAGATAGATGGTTCCGTCTGTTGCATCGTATAGACGTTGTAATAAGTTAATAATAGATGATTTACCAGCGCCGGTTGCTCCCATAATTCCAATGGTTTTCCCGGCTTCAACCTTAAAGCTAATATCATGTAGAATCTCATAAAGATCTTCTTTATGAAACGATACATGAGAGAATTCAATGGTACCATGAACCTCATTTAGAATAACTGGATTAGTAGGTTCCGTTACAGTTGGCTCTTGGCTGTATATTTCTTTTAACTTCTTGTTTGATGCAACTGCGGAAGAAAAACTATTCGTAAGCCAACCTAGCATTTCCATAGGCCATACAATATTCATAGAGTATTCTGTAAACGCACCCAATTCTCCCAGTGTCATTTGGTTTTGTATTACTAGATATCCACCGTATATAATAATGGTTATGGGTAAAAGCTTGGTAATGAATTGGAAGAATGGATAATACTTTACAAATACTTTCGACTGTCTCATATTAAGTTCATAGTACTTGTTGTTGTGTGAAAGAAACTTCTGGATTTCGAATTTTTCTCTTGCAAAGGCTTTCACAGTTCTTACTCCGGCTAGATTCTCTTCAGCTACGGTATTTAAGGCTGCATTTTCTTCACTAATCTCGCCGTAAATTGCACCAAGCTTACGTTCCATATAGATAGCAATAAAAGCAACGATAGGCATGGCTAAAGTAGGTATAATGGCTAGTTTTACATTGGTTTGATACATGCAAAATAGAACAATGCTTGTGTGAATAATAACTTCTACAATGAGCATTCCGACAAAACCCAAGGCCTCCCAGATACGATCAACGTCATCCTTTACCCTTGCCATTAATTCTCCGGTGTTATTCTTATCAAAGAAATTCATGGATAGGCTTTGGATGTGGTGAAATAGATTTCTCCGTATTTCAGCCGAAATCTTTGAACTTGTCAAATCAAAGATATATTCTTTTAAGTATTGGAAGATACATCGACCAACACCAACAATTAAAATTCCAATTAAGAATTTATTCAATAAGGATAGGTTGCCGCCAAGAACCACATCATCGATAATGTGTCTTGTGATTTGTGGCGCAATCATATCCAATGAAATACTAATAATCATACATAGTAAAGCAAATGCATAGGCATACCAGTATTTCAAAAGGTAGGTTGATAATTTTTTCATTCTAAACTCCCGTCTTTTGCCGTTAGGCAACTATTAAATCAAGATGTGTGAGAACTCACACAATACTCCCGTCTGTTGCCGCAAGGCAACTTTTTAAACCCAGATGTGTGAGAACTCACACAATACTCCCGTCTGTTGCCGCAAGGCAACTTTTTAAACCCTCAATAAAAGTTAAAATTTAACGCAAAAAAACCGTGGCAAGATAACCACGGCAATAAAGGTCGATTTTATCGTAATCTACTAATTAGATAATAGTAGAAACTTTTATTGAGGCAATCCCACATGATAGTGCTGTTATGTACTTGTTTGTTAAATTAATAGTGTTAATCATGGTTTTACCTCTCTTTCTTTCATAATGTACCAATATTATAGCACACAATTAGCATTTGTCAACAGATGTTTCCAAAATTTCCATATATTAATAATTAAAAATAATTAACGTTTTATTAAGAATTCAGTTATTCAAACTTTATTCATATTTGTATGGTATAATGTCTATGAAATGTGTTTATGAACATGGCTGTACAAAGTTAGTTTGTATTGAATGAAAGAATTTTAATTATATAGTAAAACTGTAGGAAAGGTATTGAAAGTTTATATACGTAAAGGTGAGAGAGAAATGGAGTTACCAATTTTTTATGATGAGGCTGAAGAATGGAGCCACGCGCTGTTATTATATGATTCAGCATTAAAAGAAATGAATACTAAGCTAGAAATTTTAAATAATGAATTTAAGTTAGCACACCGATATAATCCGATAGAACATATTACATCTCGAATCAAATCTGCTGAGAGTATTGCCAAGAAAATGAGGCACAACAAAAGAGAGTTAACAGTGGAAAACATAGTTAAATACGTGAATGACGTTGCAGGTATCCGTGTTATTTGCTCTTTTACATCCGACATTTATCGAATTGCGGATGCAATTAAAAAGCAAAATGACGTTAAGGTTCTAAAAGTAAAGGATTATATTATGTGTCCGAAAGAAAATGGATATATGAGTTATCATATGATTATTACAGTACCCATTTTCTTATCTAATAATGCCATTGATACAAAGGTAGAGGTACAGATTAGAACCATTGCAATGGATTTTTGGGCTAGTTTAGAACATAAGATTTATTATAAGTTTGAAGGAAATGCACCGCAGAATATTCGAAAAGAATTAAAAGAATGTGCAGATATTATTTCTTACTTAGATCATAAAATGCTGTCCTTAAATGAAGAAGTAAAGGATTGTAATCATAATGAAATCGAGGAGTATAGAGAAATAATTAGTGAAAATTACATCAATGGTTTGAAAAAGGCATACGGATCTGTTGTAAGTGATGAGGAAGAAATGGCGGAGATCCCGATAAGTGAAGATAGCTCAGTAATCTAGGTTTTACCCTAAAAATAGTATGCATCGATACCCGATAAATCAATGGATGTAATATATCTTTCTTCCGTTGAATTTTTCGGGTATTTTTTTGATAGAATATGCCTTTTCTAGTTGCAAGCCATTCGAATCAAGTGGTATAATTTGTATATTAATTTAGACGGAGAAAAATAGAGTGTATACGGGGAGGACAAGATGGGGTTATTTACAACAGGACAATCCATAGCCAAAGTCCGAAAGGGGACAAAGAACACAAGTCGTGAGACTTATGAGAGAAGGTTGGATGAATACAAACAGGTATTGGATGCCTATAAAGAAAACTTAGCTTCCTATGAAATGAAGTTAAGAACATTTGAGGCAACAGAAGAAGATCATATGGCAGCGGTTCAAGTAGCATTAGATTTAACATACATCAAGGAAGAATTAGATGAGATTAAGGTAAATCAAGATGAGAGTGCTACGAAACGAGAGGAATTACTACAGAAGGTCATAAGGCTGGATAATGCTATTGTTGAACCAATAAAACGAAATTCATTTGAGAATAAGAATGAAATATTGAATCGGCTAGATACAGTATTGCATAAGATGCATGCTAATCATAAGGCATTAAAGATAGCACTGGGATTTTCGCTTTTTTTTAATTTGCTTAGCATCGGAGGACTGATATTTGTTATACTATATTTAGTAGATAATATTTGGATATAGAAAGGAAAAGTAATCCATGAGTGAGGAAATGCAACAAGAGGTTTTAGTAGAAACGAATCAGGAGACAACAGAAGCACCACAGGAGATAATCCCTTCCATGGACGAATTCAAAGAGGAATTGAATCGTTCATTCATTAAAATAGAGGAAGGCGATATTATTAAAGGTGTTGTGATAGGGGTCTCTGATACGGAAGTAAATATAGATCTTGGATATTATACAGAGGGAATTGTAAAATTAGAGGAACTAAGTAACGATCCAAGATTTTCAATTAAAGCTGATATACAGGTGGGCGATGAAATATCAGCTATGGTTCTTCGAACAGATGATGGACAAGGTAATATAGCATTATCCATCAAACGTGCAGATGACGTTTTAGCATGGGATAGCTTGAAAGAAGACCTAGAGAAAAGAACCATTCAAACTGTGAAATTAGCACAAGTGGTTAATGGAGGAATTGTAACGTTTCTTAAGGGAATAAGAGCATTTATACCAGCATCCCAATTATCCTTAAATTATGTGGATAATCTTGAAGAATGGGTTGGTAAAACTATAGAAGTCATTATAATAACGGCAGAAGAAGATACACAGAAGCTCGTTCTCTCTGGAAAAGAAGTGGAAAGAGATAGGTCGTTGGCAGATCGTTCCAGCAAAATTTCCAGGTTACAAAAGGGTCTTGTTACGACTGGAACCATTGAAAAAATTGCCCCTTATGGTTGCTTCGTTCAGATAGGAGATGGACTATCTGGATTAGTTCATATTTCTCAAATATGCGGTAGACACATTAAGTCTCCCAATGAAGTAGTAAAAGAAGGGCAAGAAGTTACAGTTAAGATTATTGATGTGAAAGACGGTAAAATTAGTTTAAGCATGAAGGCAGTAGAAGAGAAAGAAGAAATTGTGGAAGAAGTAGATGAAGTTCCTAATGGATATAGTAGTGGAGAAGAAGCATCAACAGGGTTAGGTAGTTTATTAGCTGGAATTAAGCTTTAACAACAAGGGAGCAGATGAAAGAATGGAGAAACAAAGGAAGATAGCAAAAGGAAGATGGTTACATTTAGTAGTTGCTTGTTTAACTATATTTGCCGTATTGTGGTTAGTGCCTACAAAGGTAGATGCTGACACGAAAGTAATGATGGGAATTCAAGCACTTTATCGTGGCAGTGATGTTCAAAGAGGAAGCTATGTAAATACAAGTGACGTTATAGTTACAGCTAATTACAATGATGGAACTTCCGAGAATGTAACAGGCTTTTATTTATTAAATCCATATATAAGCCAGATTGGAACTAACATCATAACAGTGTATTATAATGGAATGAGTACAACATTCAACGTAATGGGAATAGAGCCATTGGCCTACTATAATGTATACTTTGAAAGTAATGGCGGAACCTATATCACACCTATTTACAGCGTAAAAAGCAACACAACTATTGTTTTACCAGAAGCACCTACTAGGTATGGATATCGTTTCCGTGGCTGGTATACTTCTTCTAGTTTAGTTACTCCGTTTAGTGAGGAAACGCCAATAACAGCCAACACGTATCTATATGCTAAGTGGGAAGCTAGAGCTATCCTCTACGGAAATACCATTTCTTATAGTGTGAGTAATGGCTCCTATAGTACCACTATATCAGCCAATTTATCAGGTCAAAAGTATGGACAAAATGTAGATTTGGATGTTTCTAATATTGATCCAATTTATATCAAGGAAGCGGTAAAGAAAATTGCCATAACAGATAAATTTATAGCATTTGATTTTTGTATGGTGGATTATGAGTATTCGAAAAGTAGACCTTTGCCATTAACTGTAACCATTCCATCTACCTTTAATGCAAGTAAATGTGCAGTCTATTATACTACTAATAGAAAGACAATTATGGGTAAAATGAATGGTAAAGTAGTTGGAAATACGTATCAGTTTGAGGCTTATGAAGTAGGTTCTTATATACTTGTGGAATGTCAGGATGAAGTAGTTGCTACTACAGACCCTGCCAGTGATGCTTATATAACCATTGAGGAATTAGAGGAGCCAGTTACTGTTGATGGAGAATTTGCTTTAATTGTTCAATTTCATAATTACCCTGAATCTGAAAGCAAGCTGAAATTAAACTGGTCAAGCAGTGACACAGATGTAGCTGATGTGGATGATGATGGGGTAGTTTATGCCTATGAACGAGGAACTACAACAATTACAGTAAAATCTGCAGATGGAAGGTTTAAAGATACTTATAAGATTCGTGTTGTGGCAGATAGCAGTATTGCATCTAAGATAAAGACAAACGTATCTTCCAAAACATTGAAGGTAGGAAAAAGTTTTTGGATTGAAACTACCGTAAGTCCTGCAACTGCCGATTCTTATGTGGCATATAGTTCCACCAATAAATCCGTTGCAACGGTTACAGGTGGGGGAAAGGTTTATGCTAAGAAAAAAGGCAGCTGCTACATTACCGTCAAAACAGTAGATGGTAGTAATTTAACAAAAAAAATTAAGATAACAGTCAAATAGATTAACCTTTGGTTCGGAACCAGTAAGTATATAAATGTTCAAAGCCAAGACTTTGATATAATAATTTACCGATTCTGTTCTCCGTAACCACTTGAAGATAGGCGTGTGTAGCGCCTTTTTTCATGCCTTGTTTTATAATTGTACTACAGATTGCTTTGCCAAAGTGTTTGCCTCGACAACTTGCATCCACATAGATAGCGTATAGGCCAATATGACTACGATCTAATATACCAAGACCTGATGCGACCATTCTTCCATCAATTTCTATACGAGCCACAATGGTTTCCTTAGGAATTGCTTGGAACATAGATGGGACTATTCGTAAGTGAGTAGGGTCAGTGGTTCCGTTTAAACGAAATAGATTGGTAATCCAGTCATTGGTTATGGTATCGGATAATTGAACAATCGTTCCCTTCGGATATGTTACAAAGGATGGAAGTGATGTGTTTTCCTGTAATGATTCAAACTCTTCCTTTGTAA
The DNA here is from genome assembly GCA_023420935.1 of Bacillota bacterium. Lineage (GTDB taxonomy): Bacteria > Bacillota > Clostridia > Lachnospirales > Lachnospiraceae > Mobilisporobacter. Next base: position 41,399 of record JAEZUR010000093.1, read on the forward strand.
ATACCAAGGGTTGAAATTTGGTTAAGGGCATTGTCATAACTTCAGTAGTATGAGCAATTTCGTATCCTCTATTATTAAGGTATAGATCGAACGCAGGATCTAATAAGGGGCTAATTTTAAATACAGTTGGAGTATGAAACTTGCTATATTCTTGTTCACAGAACACAATTTTTTCTTCTAATGGAAGACAACCATCTGTGATAGGATTTACGCAATTGGTTCGATGGGTATAATTATGGGAAAATCGTAATAGCCATCCATCATAAAGTTCCATTTTATGAGCTGGCCATGCATTCAATGAAATTTCTTCGATTAAATTAATGTAACGTTCCATGGTAGCCTCCGATTCTATTTTTTCCTAGTATAGCATTACTAAGAAAGAATCACAAGCATAGGAACATTGTAATCCTTGAAGTCTTAGGTTATAATATTTCGGAAAGATATTAATAAATTCGAGAATTTTTAAGTACATCATTTCTCGGATTTCGTATATGAAACAGATAGGAGAGAACATATGAAATTCAAATTTGCACACAATAATTTAAATGTATTAGATTTAGAAAAGTCAATTTCTTTCTACAAGGAAGCTTTGGGACTAATAGAAACTAAACGTGTTGAACCAGAAGATGGAAGCTTTATTCTTTCCTTTTTGGGGGATGAGAAAACGGAACACTTATTAGAGCTGACTTGGCTTGCGGATAGAACAGAGCCTTATAATTTAGGTGAAAATGAATTTCATCTTGCCTTTGTTGTAGATGAATATGAAACAGCTTTAAAAAAACATAGAGAAATGAATTGTGTATGTTATGAGAATCCTGGTATGGGAATTTATTTTATCAGCGATCCCGACGGTTACTGGCTTGAAGTGATACCCAACTAAAGGAGATGAATGAAATGCCAAAATTTTTGGAGGATATAAGCGCTTTTTATGGTACAAAAGAAAAAAATGAAAATGGACAGGATTTGGAGAGCTTTCTAGAAGAATATGATCCGAGGAAGTATGATAATCCTTGTGTAACAGCCGATATACTTGTGTTTAAGCATAAAGAAGCTTTTCATACAGTGGAAACGGGTTTGAAGCTTCTCATGATTAAGAGAAAAAATCATCCTAGCATTGGATACTGGGCATTACCTGGAGGATTTGTTGAGATACGTGAGGATATAGAAACAGCAGCGAGAAGAGAACTAGAAGAGGAAACACATTTATCTGGAATTGCTATGGAGCAGATCTATACCTGGGGAGAGTATTGGAGAGATCCTAGAGCAAGAATTATTACTACATCATTTTTAGCATTGGTTGATGAATCAATTGCACCAATTGAAGCTGGTGATGATGCAGAAGATGCAGCATGGATGGATGTCTCATTGAAAGAACTAGAAGTAATGCCAATTGTAATTGACAATAAAAAGAAACTTAAGAGTGTTTTTCAAATGGTATTAGAAAATAAGGGAAAAAATGTTCTGTTGAATGCGAAGGTAGAGCAAATAAAAAATGCAGAAGGTCTATTAGAGGAAGCCAGTTTTCAAGTATTAGAGAAAGACGGAATTGCATTTGATCATCCACGTTTTATAGTACAAGCACTCCTTTATTTACGTGAAAAATTAAAATAATAACAAATAAGATTAAATAGAAAAAACGTTACAAAAGTTACCTTTTATTTGTTATAATGAATGAGGGATATTTCCTAATTGTCATTTTAATTTTATACACGAAGGGGGAGAAGGGGTGAGTCATTTAATGGTTGATGAGGATACCTGGGAGGAGGAGAAATTTTTATTAATTTATAACCAATATCGGATGAGAATCTATCGTAGTGCAATGAGTGTTCTACAAGATTCTTATCTTGCAGAGGACGCAGTACAGGAAGTTTTTTTAAAGTTTACACGAGCGGATGTATTAAGCAAAATTGATGATATTGATAGTCCTAGGGCACAAGCATATATAAAGGTTCTTACGAAGCATGTGGTTTATAATATGTTTAATAAGAGAAAAAGATATCGATCCATCTTCATTCAAGATGAACTTGAGACTGTAGCTAGACTATGCGTCATGGAAGATAATACGGAACAGGTTCTTGAAAAGTATAGTTTGGAAGAGCTGTCCCAAACAATAAGAAAATTGCCCAATGATTATGTTACCATACTCATTTTAAAATATGTTCGGCAATTTAGCGATAAAGAGCTAGCTGTCATGTTAAGCATTAAAGAAGCTACTGCCAGGAAACGCTTAGAACGAGCTAGAAAGCTTCTTAGAATTCAGTATATGAAGGATTTTCATGTTTGCGAAATGCCTTAGGAGTCATATGGAATTTATTCTTAAAGATACGGTTAAAGTAGGATAAGTTATCATACCCAGATTCGAATGCAATATCAAGAATAGGCAAATCGGTTGTAGTGAGTAGTAACGAAGCTTGATTTAATCGATAGTCATTGATATATTGAGTAAAGGTTAGTCCCATATTAGATTTAAAAAACTTCATAAAGTGAGAAGAACTAAAGCCACAGAGCTCTGCGATATCATTAATGTAGAGCTCTTTTTGATAATTATCTTCTATATATTTTATTATTTGCTTTAATTTCTCGATACGAGAATCTGCGGATGAAACTTTATGGCCAGAAAGGACACGTTGATTTGAGAATAGTGTATGTAAAACCAAGAGAAGGTAGGATTTTAGCTTTAGCTCATAACTAGAGGGTTTTGTCTCATACAATTGAATTAACTCAACGATAAAAGACTGTATCTGAGGGTACAGTAAATCATCCGGGGCAATATGTACTGGAAGGAATAATTCATTATGTTGTAATGGACCCAAATAATGAAGGGAACACGCATCAGGAGGATAGGAGATTAGCATACTGGTATGGAAAACAAGAGTATCATAGTCCATATACTCTGTTTCAAATTGTCCAATAGAGTGTAATAATCCTGGACTGATAAATACAATATCACCGGTTTGCACCATGTATTGAGTTAAGTTAACAGTCACGGTACCATGACCATTCTTAACGTAGATAACTTCAATCTCATCATGCCAATGAAGTGGATAAAAAGGAAAGAAATTCGGTATGGAAGAAAAATATTTCTCGAATGGAAGCATAGTATTACCGTGAGTGGTATTTTCTTTAAAATTCTTATATTCGTTGTAATCCATTTTACACTCCTTTTTACTTGAATGATAGAATAGTATCAGTTTTGGATGGTATTTTGCAAGAAAATCCAATGTTCTTACATTATAATCACATAATAAGAGTAAAGTAAGAAGAATGCAAGTAAAAGATTAGGAGATTATAAAATGAGATTTGATGCAATCTATCATAGAACATCCGATAATTTATGTTATCCAACCAATGAAACGGATCTGGTTGTAAACATTAAGACTGGTTATGATATTAAAAAAGTAATATTACATTATGGAGATCCTTTCTCAGCTGGAATTTTAGGTGGGAGTGAAGAATGGAGTGGAGACAGTTTACCAATTATAAAAACTAAAAAATTGCAGTACCAACAGTGGTGGTCCATTGTGATAAAGCCGGAATTCAAACGATGTAAATATTATTTTGAATTGTGTGATGGAGAAGAGACATGGTTCTACTTTGAAGATGGGTTTTTATCGGAGGAGCAACTGAGAATTCCAGGAAAGAGATTACAGTGTTTTATATTTCCATGGATGAATCAAACAGACATTAATCATACACCTGATTGGGTTGCAGATACCGTATGGTATCAGATCTTTCCAGATCGTTTCTATAATGGGGATACTAGCAATGACTCCGAGCATGTCAGAGAATGGAACATGGAAGAGGCCAAAAATGAATATCATTATGGCGGCGACCTAGCTGGTATTATATACAAATTAGATTATCTATCTGATCTTGGAATTACTGGAATCTATTTGAATCCAATTTTTTATGCTGGATCAATACATAAATATGACACCATAGATTATAAACAGATTGATCCGCAGTTTGGCACCAATGAAATATTTCGTGAGCTTGTGCAAAGAGCTCATGAACGTGGTATCCGCGTTATGATTGATGGAGTGTTTAATCACTGCGGAAGAGAGTTTGGGCCATGGTTGGATGTGCTTGAAAAAGGGCCGGCCTCCAAGTATTATCATTGGTTTATGATTAATGAATGGCCGTTTGATAAAAGTAGTGGACATACACGGGATGGAAAGTTCTATTCCTTTGCTTTTACAAGTGGTATGCCAAAGCTCAATACCAATGAAGAAGATGTGATTACCTATTTAATTAATATTTGTGATTACTGGGTGCAAAACTATGATGTTGATGGGTTAAGGTTAGATGTAGCCAATGAGGTATCCCATAAATTTGCGAAAAGATTAAGAACTAGAATGAAGGAACGAAAGCCTGATCTCTATATATTAGGGGAGATTTGGCATGATTCCATCAGGTGGTTGTCCGGTGATGAGTTTGATGCGGTAATGAACTATCCTCTTGCGAACGTGATTTCTGGATTCTGGCAGGAAGAGAACATGACGAAAGAAAGATTCGAATATTTGATTAACCAGTGCTATAGCATGTATATGGAACAGAGCAATCGAGTTATGTTTCAATTGCTAGATTCCCATGATACGGAAAGATTAATATATCGAACAAAGGATGAAGATGTATTTTATCAACAACTGGCATTATTATTTGCAATGCAAGGTAGTCCTTGTATTTATTATGGCACAGAAGTTGTTATGGAGGGTGCTCATGATCCAGATTGTAGAAGGTGTATGCCTTGGAGTGAGATAGATGCTGGTGTTTATGAAAATGCTATCCAGACCATGAAAAACTTAATTTCTGTTCGAAACAATCATCCTGCATTAAGAAGTAACCATATTACGTTTACAAATCTTCTTTCAGAGGAAAGAGTGTTGGAGTTTGAGAAGATGGACGAGGAAGGTAATAAAATTCGGATCATCATGAATGCTTCAACAGAAGCCATAGAATATGTAAAAATAGATGAAGTTCTATTTGCTAGAAACTATAAAGACAATAAAATCTACCCAAAAGGAATTTGTATTTTCAAAATATAACATAATTTAACTGAAAACAACGAAAAAAAACGAAAAAGTAAATTATTTGTCACAAAAACGAGATTACTTTTGTTTATATTAGTGCAACGAATTAATGAGCCCAACATTAGTTTTTGTTTTCGGACAAGAAAAGGTCTGTGATGGATATCACAGGCCTTTTCTATTTTAATGCTTAAGTTCCAGTTGGTAGTAACTTGAAAAAACGATTGTATTTTCGGTAATGAATGCGTATACTAGGGGTAGTATATTTTTATAATGAGGAGAAACGGAAGATGAAAGGAATAATTCTTGCAGGTGGGTCTGGAACCAGATTATATCCTGTAACAAAAGCAGTTTCAAAGCAGATTTTGCCTGTATATGACAAACCAATGATTTACTATCCTTTATCAGTTCTAATGTTAGCTGGAATACAGGAAGTACTAATTATTTCCACGCCAAGGGATTTGCCTGTATTTGAGGAGCTATTGGGTTCAGGTGAATCATTAGGTATGAAGTTTAGTTATGCAATTCAGGATCAACCAAATGGCTTAGCAGAAGCGTTTATCATTGGAGAAGAGTTTATCGGCGATGATTCGGTTGCGTTAATATTAGGCGATAATATTTTCTATGGAAGAAGTTTTTCTGATACGTTATCCCGAGTTGCAGAACGATCAAGTGGAGCCACTATTTTTGGTTACTTTGTAAGAGATCCAAGAGCATATGGTGTAGTGGAATTTGATCAAAATGGAAAAGCAATCTCAATTGAAGAAAAACCAGAGAATCCAAAATCAAATTATGCAGTTCCAGGATTATATTTTTATGATAACAATGTAATTCAAATTGCGAAAACTATAAAACCATCTGCTAGAGGAGAACTTGAGATAACAGCAGTGAACAATGCTTATTTAGATCAAGGTGATCTTAGAGTAGAAACATTAGGTCGTGGAATGGCATGGTTAGATACCGGTAATCATGATTCCCTACTAGATGCTTCCAATTATGTTGCATCCATTCAGAAACGCCAAGGATTATATATCTCTTGTATTGAAGAAATAGCATATAAAAAAGGATTTATCAATAAAGATCAACTTCTTGCTTTGGCTGAACCAATGAGTAAGACAGAATACGGAAAATACCTTGTTGAGGTAGCGGAAGGATTACAGGAATAAAGGAGTTTAGAATGGGAAAGTTTTTAATAGAAAAATGTCAAGACATAGAAGGATTATATGCAATTACACCAAAGGTTTTTGGAGATGAAAGAGGTTATTTTTTAGAGACCTATCATTTTGAAGAGTTTAAAGAAGAAGGACTTGATATGGTATTTGTCCAAGACAATCAGTCTATGTCCAAAAAAGGAGTTCTTAGGGGTCTACATTTTCAGAAATCATTTCCACAGGGTAAATTGGTTCGTGTAATTAGCGGTGAAGTTTATGATGTGGCAGTGGATCTAAGAAAGGATTCGAAAACCTTTGGAAAGTGGCATGGAATCGTTTTATCAGGAGAAAAAAAGAATATGTTTTATGTTCCAGAAGGTTTTGCTCATGGATTTCTAGTTATGTCAGAAACGGCAGAATTTACTTATAAATGTACCAACTATTATCATCCTGAGGATGAAGGTGGAATTGCATGGGATGATGAAACTCTTGCGATCACCTGGCCAATTATGGAGAACATGGAAGTAGTTCTATCAGAGAAGGATAAAAAGCATCCAACCCTAGTAGAATGGATGGAGTCTGAAGGAATATCAAGGAGGGATTAAGTGAAGAAGCTATTAATTACTGGCGCAAATGGTCAATTAGGACGGGCACTGAATACCCTACTTCAAGATGACCATTCCGTATTGATAAAAAATACAGATGTGGATACCTTAGATATCGGAGATTTTATACAGGTTAAGGAATTAGTAGATGAGTTTAAACCTGATATTATCATTAATTGTGCTGCTTATACTGCAGTAGATGATTGTGAAAGTAAGGAAGACAAAGCCTTTTATATCAATGCCAAAGGACCTGAAAATCTAGCTTTGGCAGCAGAGGAGTCCGGAGCAAAGTTGGTTCATATTTCAACTGATTATGTTTTTGACGGTTATAAGACTACTCCTTATATAGAAACGGATGAAACAAACCCACAGAGTGTATATGGATCCACCAAACTTGCAGGAGAAAAGAATGTTCAAAAGAATTGTAAAAGGCATTTTATCATTCGTACAGCTTGGTTATATGGAGATGGTAAAAACTTTGTTCGTACAATGATACGGTTAGCAAGCGAAAGAGATGTAATTCGTGTTGTTGAGAATCAATATGGAACCCCTACATCAGCTCTTGAGTTGGCTAGAATGATCCTTTTTCTTATGGATACGCAAGAGTATGGTATCTATCACGGTACCTGTGAAGGAGATACCAACTGGTATCAGTTTGCGATAGAAATCTTTAAACAAGCGAATATATCAGTTCGGGTGGAACCTATTCGTAGTGAAGAATATAAAGCAGCAGCAAAAAGGCCTGATTATTCTATTCTTGAAAATAATAGATTAAATTCAACCACATCATATAGAATGAAGAATTGGAAAGAGGCATTACAAGAGTATATGGAGGAGGAACGAAATAGATGAGAACGTATTTAGTAACAGGTGGAGCAGGGTTTATAGGCTCTAATTATATTCAATATATGTTAGACAAGTATAAAGAAGAAATTAAGATAATAAATGTAGATAGCTTGACCTATGCAGGAAATTTAATGAATTTATCCAGTATAGAAGAACTTCCTAATTATGAATTTATTAAAGCAGACGTATGTAATAAGGAGGCCATGGAACAGATTTTCCGTGATCATGATATTGATCGTGTTGTTCATTTTGCCGCAGAGAGTCATGTTGATAGAAGTATTAGTAATCCAGAAGTGTTTGTTAATACCAATGTAATGGGAACTCTTAATCTTTTAGATGTCACCAAACGAGCATGGGAAACAGAAACAGGATATCAGGAAGGGAAGAAATATCTTCAAGTTTCAACAGATGAAGTTTATGGTTCGCTAGAAGATGGTGATAATTATTTTTATGAGACATCTCCTGTGGATCCTCATAGCCCTTATTCTGCTAGTAAAGCGTCAGCGGATATGTTAGTAAAGGCATATATGGATACGTTCCATTTTCCAGCCAATATTACTCGTTGTAGTAATAATTATGGCCCATACCAATTTCCAGAAAAACTAATTCCTTTAATGATTAACAATGCATTAAATGGAAAGTCACTACCTGTATATGGTGATGGTAAAAACGTAAGAGATTGGCTTTACGTAATGGATCATGCAAAGGCCATTGATATGGTGCAAGAATTAGGACAAGTAGGACAGGTCTATAATGTTGGTGGACATAATGAAAAGCAGAATATTGAGATTGTAAAGATCATACTGGATACACTAACTGAATTATTACCAGATTCTGATCCTAGGAAGAAATATATATCACATGATTTAATTACTTATGTAGGAGATCGTAAAGGTCATGATAGACGTTACGCAATTGCACCGGACAAGATTAAGAAAGAAATTGGTTGGTTCCCAGAAACTATGTTTAAAGAAGGGATTAAATTAACCATTGAATGGTATCTTAAGAACATGGACTGGATGAATCATTTAACCAGTGGAGATTATCAGAATTATTATAACGACATGTATTCTAATAGATAAGATAATATAATACATTGACTATTAGAAAGTAAATGGCTATAGTTAGTTTAGTTAAATTTAAGTTACAGATTAATATAAATTAGCTTAAAAGGAGAAATGGACTATGGCAATTAACTTTCAAGAAGAAAACAAACAATTCCATCTAGCCACCAATAAAACCAGCTATATTATGAGAATAATAGATGCTGGTTATTTGGCGCACATTTATTATGGAAAAAGAATTCGTAATCATAGATTAATCAGTGAAGAATTTCAGAATCTTATTAATCTAGAAGTTATTCCTCAAGAGTATTCTGCATTCGGTACAGGGGAATTCAGAACACCGTCCTATGAGGTACAATTTGAAAACGGTACGACAACCAATGAACTAAAATATCAAAGCCATCGAATTATTTCTGGCAAACCAGGTATGGAAGGGCTTCCTTCCAGCTATGCGTTAGACGGGGATGAAGTAGAAACACTTGAGATTACATTACTAGATGATTTAGTTGGTCTAAAGGTAGTTTTATATTATTCTGTTTTCCCAGAATTTGATGTAATTACAAGAAGAACTCGAATGGAATATACAAGCTCTGTGAATAGTTCTGTTAGAATCAATCGTATTATGAGCTTAACAATGGATTTTGAACGAAGCAATTATGATATGCTTCAATTGTCTGGTGGTTGGGCTAGAGAGAAACACATATATAAGAGAGCATTAGTGCCGGGAATACAATCAATCGATAGTAAACGTGGTTTAGGTAGTCATGCTCAGAATCCATTTTTGGCAATCATGGAGAAAAATGCGGATGAAAACCATGGAGAAGTATATGGTTTTAATCTTGTATATAGTGGTAATTTCCTTGCTGAAGTGGAAGTGGATCAATACTTTGGTTCCAGATTACAGATGGGAATCAATCCATTTGACTTTTCTTGGAAGCTAGCAAGTGGAGAAAGCTTTGATACACCAGAAGCAGTTATGGTTTATTCAGGGAATGGTCTTGGAGAGATGTCAAGAACATTCCATCGTTTTTACCGTAGTAGAATGTGTAGAGGCAAGTTTCAATATGCACCTAGACCAATATTAATCAATAATTGGGAAGCGACTTATTTTAACTTTAATGCAGATAAAATTGAGCAGATTGCTATGGCAGGAAAAGAACTTGGAATCGAGCTATTTGTTCTAGATGATGGTTGGTTTGGTAAGAGAAACTCGGATAATTCTTCTCTAGGAGACTGGGTAGTAGATCGTAATAAACTACCAGATGGTCTAGATACTTTAGTAAATAAGATAACAAGTCAAGGTATGCAATTTGGATTATGGTTTGAACCAGAAATGATCTCACCAGATAGTGACTTATATCGAGAGCATCCAGATTGGTGTATCCATGTACCAGATAGAAAACCAATGCAGGAGAAACATCAGCGTTGGCAATTAGTATTAGACTTAAGCAGAAAAGAAATCTGTGATAAAGTAATTGAAATGGTATCTGATATATTAAAAAGTGCGCCAATTACGTATGTAAAATGGGATATGAATAGAACCATTACTGACTTTGGGTCTTGTAAATTAGAACCAGACCATCAAAGAGAGATAGCGCACAGATATATGTTAGGGCTTTACTATATATTAGAGACAGTAACATCAAGCTTTCCGGATATTTTATTTGAAAGCTGTGCATCTGGCGGTGGTAGATTTGATCCTGCTATGCTTTACTATATGCCACAGACTTGGACAAGTGATAATACTGATGCAATAGAGCGTTTAAAAATTCAATACGGTACTAGTATGGTGTATCCTACAAGCAGTATGGGATCTCACATCTCAGCTATTCCAAACCATCAGGTGGAACGTATGACAGGTTTAGATATACGAGGAAATGTAGCCATGTCAGGAAACTTTGGTTACGAGCTAGATCTTACCAAATTTACAGAAGAAGAAAAAGAAGTAGTAAAAGCTCAAGTAGAACAATACAAACAAATCCGTCACATCATTCAATATGGAGACTTCTATCGTATTTTAAGTCCATTCGAAGGAAATGAAACGGCATGGCTTTATGTAACAGAAGATAAAAAAGAAGCAGTGGCCTTTTACTTTAAAGTACTAGCAGAACCAAACATGATGATCAAGAAACTAAAATTAACAGGATTAAGCCCCGATCTAGACTATCAAATACAAGGCATGAATCAGATAGCAGGTGGAGATGAACTAATGCAGTTAGGGTTAGATTTAGATGGACTTCATGGGGATTATGCTACGAAGTGCTGGATACTAAAGGCTGAATAAAATATACAAACTGTTATATGGTTATGAGGAAGGTAGTGTTCATGAATATGGTTGCATCGGTATTCATTTGGTCGCCTTACCTTCCTAGGCATATTCGCTTTTGAACCTCAGAACGTAGAAAAACCGACGCATAAGCTGGCGTCGGTTTTTCCTGAGTTTCAAGACGAATATATGCGCCGTCGTCAGCCGGTCTTCCCAAGCTGAATACCAATGCAACCATATTCATGCTTCTACGTTGTCGATATGTATGATACAAGAACAGAATTTGATAGGCTAGTGATGTCAGATATTAATTTAGGGATTTTTTTGAAATAAAATCTTTTGTGTATTGATAACTGATGAATGTAGTTATGATTATTCTCCCCATTCTAGACAATACGCAATCCAAGTCCTATCATATTGGTAAAAGCGATTCCTAAAAAGCTGACTATTGATTTTTTTCTTGTTGTAGCACACAAAGCAAATCCAAGTATAAAGTAACAATAAATTAGACCAGCGTTCAATACTGATAATTCATATTTTAATGGGAATACAAATATTGCTTCAAACATTATAAAAAATACGATAATGGTAAGAATTATTCGTTTACGACTCTTTGATATTAATTCTGTTTTTGCATATATTTCCTTCATTATTATCTCCTATTTTCGTTTCTTTGTATATTATTATACTACACAAATACTCGTTGTTTATGCCTATATTGCTTGCTTTAAATAAGTAGGTTCTTATCATCAAGTATAATCAACAACCAGCTGACACTGTATCCGTGGGCATGCTCCCGTAATGCACTGTAGGGAAAACTAATGCCCGGAATTGTAAGACAATAACGAACATTTATGTCCGATAGTGTCTTACAATTCCGGGCGTTTGTTTTCTCTCCAGTGTGTGAGGGACCATGCCCACGGATACAGTGTCAGCGTCCCTTAGGTAATTCCTTTATGTTTAATCTTGAATTCCAGGAATCTTAGGTAATCCCCTGAAACCAGCTTCTAGATCTTCATCCGTCGGAATATAATCATTCATCTTTCCATTCATATAAGCATCATAAGCCGTCATATCAAAGTACCCGGTTCCGGTAAGCCCGAATAGAATGGTTTTAGCTTCGCCTGTTTCCTTGCATTTCAGTGCTTCATTGATGGCACCTAGTATTGCATGAGCGGATTCTGGAGCAGGAAGGATGGTTTCTTGTTTGGCAAATAAAGTAGCAGCTTCAAATACTTTAGTCTGCTCCACTGCAACAGCTTCCATATAACCATCATGATATAGCTTAGATAAGATTGGAGACATACCGTGATATCTTAGACCACCTGCATGATTGGCGGAAGGGACAAAACCACTTCCAAGGGTATACATTCTAGATAATGGAGTGATTTTACCAGTATCGCAGAAATCATAAGCATATTTTCCTCTGGTTAGTGATGGACAGGATGCTGGTTCTACGGCAATTAATCTTGGGTTAGCTTTTCCAGTTAATTTATCTTGCATAAATGGAGCAATTAATCCACCAAGATTAGAACCGCCACCGGCACAACCTATTACGATATCTGGATACTCATCAATTAATTCCATTGCTTTCTTGGATTCTAAACCAATGATAGATTGGTGTAAAAGAACCTGATTTAATACGGAGCCAAGTACATAGCGGCATCCTGGCGTAGTTACTGCTTTTTCTACGGCTTCAGAAATTGCACAACCAAGGCTACCGGTAGTATTTGGATTCGCTTCTAATATGGCGCGTCCTGCATTAGTGGTATTACTTGGACTTGGGAATATCTTTCCATCAAAGGTTTCAATAATAGCTCTTCGAAATGGTTTCTGTTCATAGGAGCATTTTACCATATATACAGTCAGTGGAAGGTTATAGTAAGAGCAAGCTTCTGACAGCGCAGTTCCCCACTGTCCAGCACCTGTTTCAGTAGTAAGACTAGTAAGGCCTTGTTCCTTGGCATAATAAGCTTGAGCTACTGCTGAATTTAATTTATGGCTTCCTGAGGTGTTATTACCTTCAAACTTGTAATAAATCTTAGCTGGTGTATCTAAGAATTTCTCTAAGTTATAGGCACGAATAAGAGGGGAAGGACGATACATTTTGTAAAATTCCTGCACTTCTTCTGGAATATCAATGTAACGAGTGGTATTGTCCATCTCCTGTTTTGCTAATTTCTCACAGAAAACAGGGTATAAATCTTCAACTGTAGCAGGCTGATTGGTGGCCGGATTGAGCATAGGATCTGGTAATTCCTTCATGTCAGCTCGTAGATTGTACCATTGCGTTGGCATTTGATCCTCTGTTAAGTAGATTCTGTGTGGTATTTTTGCCATAATTAAAACTCCTTTCGATGGTGGGTTGCGGCTTGGATGAATCTTTGGGGTGACTGGTATGCACCTGCATCGCGTATCCAACAAGAAACGAAAAACATGTTTCTTGTTGGATCGCGGCAATCGTCAAATAGAATAAATTGAACAAAAAGCAGTTCATTTATTCTATTTGACTCATTAGCACCGCGAAAAAAAGACTTCTGTCACAGTATTAAATACTGGGACAAAAGTCTTGATTGCTTCTGCGGTACCACCCAAATTGACGTATAAAACGTCCTCTTATTCCATATACAGCCTATATATGCTTCCTTGGTAACGAGTGAAGATCTCGTCAGGTATTACTTGGTTAATAACCTTTCTTCCTGCCCTCTTAAGTCCATTCCACAAGATTCTCGTTGCTACAATTTCACCACCTGTAACTCTCTAAAAACGGATGTTCCTGTGTACTATTCTTAATCCACGGTTTCAATATGTTAGCACTAGTATATCTTTTTGGGAATATTTTGTCAATTATAAATTTTATAAATGTTCAATGGCATAAACTTATAATAATTATTTTGATAATGCATATAGTAGAGAAGTATTTCTTGACAGTATATATACCGATTGGTATACTAAGGTTATAGTTTATAAAACCTTTGAAGGGAGTAAAGTTTTGTACATGAAAACAGAAGAAATGGACTTTAATAATAAAATGGATGATAGGGCAGATAATAGAGAAAATATATTAAATTGTGCAATTCATTTGTTCTATTCAAAAGGTTATGATGCAGTTAGTGTTCAGGAAATTGTAGATGCAGCAGGGATCACGAAACCGACACTGTATTATTATTTTAAAAGTAAATATGGGTTGTTAGAAAGTCTATTACAAGAAAAATGTACTCGTATCAATCAGCAGTTTCAGGATGCAGTGAAAGATAGTGTTGACTTACCCAAAACTCTTTATACAGCAGCTTCCTTTTACTTCGATCTTGCAGCGAGAGAGAAGGAATTATATTTCTTAATGATTGCATTATTTTATTCAGCCAGAGAAAACGAGGCACATCGTGCTATTCAACCATATATGACAGATCAATTTGAGATTTTAAGGAATATGTTTGAACGCGCTTCGGATAAACTAGGTAATATGCATGGACGGCAAGAGCAGTTTGCAATCGGGTTCACAGGAATTATTCATCATTATATTTTAGTATATTATGAACGTGAAGTAGATGGCTATAAGTTAGTAGATCATGCAGCAATATTTTCTCTTGTTCATCAATTTATGCATGGAATTTATTCGTAAATAGGAGAAAAAGGTAAATTTATATACCATGTGGTATACAATAATAAGGAGGATGTAACATGAATAAATGGTATGAAAGTGCAGTGTTTTATCATATATATCCGTTGGGTCTATGCGGTGCGCCAAAGGAAAATATTGGAGGTGAGATAGTTCATCGTCTCCAAGAGTTGGAGAGTTGGATCCCACACATTGAGCAAATAGGATGCACTGCTATTTATATAGGACCTCTTTTTGAATCGGTAGGCCATGGATATGAAACAACAGATTATAAGAGAGTTGACCGACGTTTAGGTAGTAATGAGGATTTTATACATTTTGTGAAATTATGTCATAAGAAAAATATAAAAGTCATAGTAGATGGAGTGTTTAACCATACAGGAAGAGAGTTTTTTGCCTTTCAAGATCTGTTAATCAATCGAGAACAATCGCGCTATCTAGATTGGTATTGTCATGTAGACTTTCATGGGAATAACGAATATAATGATGGATTTAGTTATGAAGCATGGGGTGGTTACAATATTTTGGCCAAGCTAAATCAGAAAAATGTTGAGGTGAAGCAGTATCTATTTGAGGTAATTAGATTTTGGGCAGATGAGTTTGGAATTGATGGAATTCGGTTAGATGCAGCAGATGTGTTAGATTTTGATTTTATGAAAGAGATGAGGATAGTTGCTAATTCCATACGTGATGATTTCTGGTTAATGGGTGAAGTAATTCACGGTGATTACAGTAGATGGGCGAATGAAAGTACACTGCATTCTGTTACCAATTATGAGCTTCATAAGGGTCTTTATTCCGGTCATAATGACCATAACTACTTTGAGATTGCACATACTGTGAAGAGGCTTTTTGATCCAAATGGTGGGATATGCAAGGATAGTTTACTATATACCTTTGTTGATAACCATGATGTAGAGCGAATTAGAAGTAAATTACTAGTGAAGCAACACTTAGTTCCAGTATACTTACTTTTATATACACTTCCGGGCATACCATCCATTTATTATGGTTCTGAATTTGCGTTAGAAGGGAAAAAGGAAAGAAACTCAGATGATACCTTAAGACCATACTTAGATTTAAATGATTATTTTCCAATCGAAGGAAAAGAATATGAAACAATCTACAATCTTTTGTCTAAGCTAGGAGAGGCAAAGAAAAAATATTCGGATCTAACTTATGGTAGATATCAAGAATTATTATTAACCAATAGACAATATGCATATGCTAGATTGTTAGAAAAGAGTGCAGTAATTACATTATTAAATAACGATGATAATGATGTAACAATTACAATTCATCTACCAATACAAGCTAATAGAGCAGTAGATGGGCTGACAGATAGAGAGATTATAATTAAGGATCAAACAATATCAATAAATCTACAAGAAAATAGTGGGACAATGATTCGTATTAACAGTATTTAAAATAAGGTAGATGGGAGATTTGTATGCACGAAAAATTAGAAAGATGGATTAACTGGATTCAATATGATGAATTAATCAATGGGGAAAATAATTCACCGCATAAGTTGTTAGGATCCCATCCTTTTGATGAAGGACAAGTGATTAATGCATATCGTCCAAATGCACAAAAAGTTACGGTGGTAAGTATAAATAGGGATAAAGAAGATGAATTAGAACCCATTGGAGATTATGGATTTTTTGGAATCTATCTTGAGAAACCTAAGTATAAAAAATACTTTTTCCGTATTCAATATGGAGAAAATGATATTGTAGAAGTGGAAGATGCATATCACTTTGAACCCCATGTAACGGATGTTGATCGCTATTTATTTGGTGAAGGAAAGCATTATCAAATATATGAAAAATTAGGGGCTCACCCAATGACCATAGATGGGGTGAAGGGGACTTATTTTGCCGTTTGGGCCCCGAATGCGAGAAGTGTAAGCGTTGTTGGAAGTTTTAATATGTGGGATGGCAGAATGCATCCTATGAGACTTCTTGAGATTTCGGGTATCTATGAATTGTTTATTCCAAGGGTAGAGAGTGGAGCTATCTATAAATACCATATCCTAACCAGAGACGGTGAACTATTGTTGAAAAGTGATCCTTATGCCAATAGTTCTGAATTAAGACCTAATAATGCATCGGTGGTATTTGATATATCAAAATATAAATGGGGCGACAGTAAATGGATAAAGAAACGACAGGCTGAGAACAAAAATTCCTTCCAGAGACAGCCAATGACAATCTATGAAGTGCACTTGGGTTCTTGGAGAAAGAGGGAAGATGGAACGGAAGATGGTTTTTACAATTATCGTGAAATGGCATCGGAATTAGCTGATTATGTATTGGATATGGGATACACTCATGTGGAATTAATGGGAATTGCAGAGCATCCGTTTGATGGATCCTGGGGGTATCAAGTCACTGGCTATTATGCACCTACAAGACGCTATGGAACACCGGAAGATTTTATGTATTTCGTTGATCACATGCATCAGAAAGGTATCTCTATCATTTTAGATTGGGTACCTGCACATTTCCCAAAGGATGCACATGGACTCGGTAGATTTGATGGCCAGCCGTTGTATGAACATCCAGATCCACGAAGGGGAGAGCACCCACATTGGGGAACTTACATCTTTAATTATGGTCGTAAAGAAGTGGAAAACTTTATTATTGCCAATGCACTTTTTTGGATTGAGAAGTTTCATATTGATGGACTTCGTGTGGATGCGGTTGCCTCTATGTTATATTTAGATTATGGAAAAGAAAGAGGACAATGGTTACCTAATAAAAATGGTGGAAAAGAAAATCTGGATGTAATTCAATTGTTTCGACATATGAATCAGGTGGTTGAAGATCGTAATACAGGAGCTGTCATTATTGCAGAAGAATCTACTTCTTGGCCAGGCGTTACAGCTCCTCCCGCTGCGAAAGGATTAGGGTTTGGTTTTAAATGGAATATGGGGTGGATGAATGATTTTTTAGAATATATGAAGCTTGATCCATATTTCCGACAGTTTAATCATAATCGTTTAATTTTTAGTATTGTTTACGCCTATAGTGAGCATTTTATTCAGGTACTATCCCATGATGAGGTGGTGCATGGCAAAGGATCAATGATTCAAAAAATGCCAGGAGAATATGATGATAAATTTGCAAATCTGAGAGTAGCTTATGGATTTATGTATGGTCATCCTGGTAAAAAGTTACTTTTTATGGGCCAAGAGTTTGCACAGTGGAATGAGTGGAGTGAAGCAAGAAGTTTAGATTGGAATCTATTACAAGAGATGAAACATTATCAGATGCAACAATATATAAAAGCACTGAATGGATTATATCAAAAACATTCAGCATTCTACGTTAATGATTGTGATATGATTGGATTTGAATGGATTAGTTGTACCAATGCAGAGAGTAGTATAGTTTCATTTATCAGGCGAGGGGCTACAGTGAAGGATCAATTACTTATCATATGCAATTTTACGCCTGTTCGGAAAGAGGATTATTGTGTTGGAGTACCTTGCGAAGGCACTTATACAGAAATTCTGAATTCAGATAACGTGTTGTTTGGTGGTCAAGGAATGATCAACGAAAAACCACTTCGCGCAGTACCTGGAGAACAGGACAATCAAGAATATTTCTTACAATTTCCACTTCCACCATTATCAACAATTATTTTTAAGTTTAATTATGTCGAAAAGGCAAAAACACAAAAATAACAACTAATATATGGAAATACGAAAAAATGGGAACAAATAATAAACAAAAATAGAGAAAAATTACATGATTCTATTGACAAAAATGACAAAAAGTGGTAACCTATAAAAGTCGCTAGGGCTTAAGACCTGCGATACATAGGATGTTTTGTGAAACGTTGGGGAACGTGAGAGGCAAAAGCTATTAGGAAATGAGATTGCACAATTCGGACACTTTTTGTAACAAGTGTAGTATTGTTTGATCTCATTTTTTTCGTTATAAAAGGAGTTACTATGATAGAGTTAAAGAAAGAACAAAGCCATATAATTAAAGACTTATATGGTGATGCATATGACACTACAATATGGTCTTACTTCCAAGGGTACCATGGTAGAGCTTGGTGTAATAAATTTGATCAACCAACCTGTGCAAGGATTCTAGTGGGTGACTTTTGTTTTTTGGCTGGAGAACCTGAGGGTGTGGAAGTACAAGATTTTTTATATCATGGTTTAGAGGGAATGGATAGGAGCAAATTTATCTGGATACCCCAGAATAACATATGGGAACAGGCGGTTCGTCAATCTGGTAACTTTGAACAATCTACCAGATATGCACTATGTAAAAACAAGAATCAATTTAAAACTGAGATTCTACAAGAATACTGTAATCAATTACCTAGTCAATATGAGTTTCGAGAGATAAATGAGGAACTTTACTACCAATTATTGAAAGAACTATGGACACAGGACTTTGTATCAAATTATAAGAATGTGCTTGAGTTTCTTAACCATGGTCTTGGGGTTTTAGTCCTGGAAGGAAGTAACATCATAGCAGGTGCTTCCGCGTATACTCATTATGATGGTGGGATTGAAGTAGAGATAGCAACAAGAGAAGAATATAGAAGACAGGGGTTAGCTACTATTGTTGGTGCCAGATTAATACTTGAGTGTTTAGCGTTAGATTTGTATCCCAATTGGGATGCAGCAAATCTATATTCTCTTGCAGTTGCTAAGAAATTGGGTTATGAATTGAGTCACGAATACCCTGTATTTATCATGAAAAATAACATTGCGACCGTGTAAAAGATGTCGTATACTTATAGTATGAAAGAGTAACCAAGAAAAAGTGAATAGGTACGAAGGAAGGGAGGAAATGCTATGGGACAATTTTTAGTAGCTGGTATCATTAATGTGGAGACAACCGTGAAAGTGCCATCAATTCCTGTAGAATACATGCCTGCTTTAGATAATTACTTTGAAATTGATTCCGGAGTTTCTGGAAATGGATTTAATGTAGCAAAAGCATTAGCTGTTTTAGGGGATGATGTAACAATTGTTTCCATGATTGGAGAAGACTATCGTGCAGATGTAATTAATTCATGGTTGGAATCAGAAGGATTTCATGGTGATTATATCTTAACCTCACTTAAGGCAACTCCCAAATCTGTTGTTTTGTATGATAATGATGGAAAAAGACAGATCTTTTATGATTTAAAAGATTCTATTAATGCATCGTATGACTTGGACATGTATCTTAAGGCAATGCAGCCGGTAGATCTAGTTATGCTTGGTAACACTAATTTCTGTAAGCCGTTTTTAAAGATTACAAAGGATGCAGGTAAAAAAATAGTTACTAGCGTACATGCGGTATCGGACATTTATGACATACACAATTCAGATTTCATGAAGTACGCAGATATACTTTTTCTAAGTGACGATAATCTATCAGAATCTCCATATGACTTTGTGAAGAGAATCGCAGCGGAATATGACAATGAGATAATTATTTTGGGTAGAGGTGGTAAAGGTGCCATGCTTTATGTGAAAGATGACCAATTCATCGGGAAATTTCCAGCTGTCAAAACAAGAGAAATCATTAATACAGTTGGTGCTGGTGATGCATTACTTTCTGCCTTTTTACATTTTTACTTAAAGACAGGTAATCCATATGTTTCGATTAAAAGTGCAATCTTATTTTCTTCCTACAAGATAGGAACTGCTGGTTCATCCAATGGATTTTTGACAGAAGAACAATTAGAACAATACTATTCAATCATATGGAAATAATAAAAAAGAAGTCTTTCAGTATATTTTATCAAATATCGGGTAGCATTTTGATATATAACATTCTGAAAGGATAAGTCAACGATGAAACTACCAAATCATATAGGGATCATACCAGATGGTAATCGGAGATGGGCAACTAGTAATGGACTTTCAAAAGAACAAGGGTATGACTATGGATTGAAACCTGGACTTGAATTATTAAGACTTTCTAAGGAGTATGGCATAAAAGAGATAACCTATTATGGTTTTACTGTGGATAATTGTAAAAGACCCAGTGTTCAACAAGAAGCATTTAAAAAAGCATGTATAGATGCTATTCATCTGATTGCATCAGAAGGAACTTCTCTATTAGTGGTAGGAAATAGTGAGTCAAAGAGTTTTCCAAAAGAGCTGAAACCATTCACTAAGCGAACCGATATCAATGGTGGTGGGATACGTGTTAATTTCTTAGTAAATTATGGATGGGAATGGGATTTATCTAATATAACACAGGAAAACAATAGCAATTCAATTATGGATCGAATTCACTCAAGCGATATTTCTAGAATCGATTTAATTATGCGTTGGGGAAATATGAGAAGGCTTTCGGGATTTTTACCGATACAGTCTGTTTATGCAGATTTTTATGTAAGAAAAGAAATGTGGCCTGATTTTAAACGGGAACATTTTACACAAGCGCTAGAATGGTATAGTATGCAAGATGTTACATTGGGTGGATGAAGTGGTAGAAAAACATAGTCTGTTCTCAATGCGCTCTTGGTTGAATGATGTAAAAAAGTCTATTACGATGAAACATTATCGTAATAGACTTTTTTATATATAGATTAAATTCCTAGGATAATAACATTCTGTCGTTAGCAAATTCGCCATCGCTGGCAGATTCAAATTTTGCTAATAAATCTGATACATGTAAATTCTTCTTTTCTTCACCAGCTACATCATAGATGATATTACCATCATGCATCATGATAAGACGGTTACCAATGTGTATGGCATCTTTCATATTATGGGTTACCATAAATGCAGTTAATTGATGTGATTCAATGATCTGTTCAGTTAAATCTAATACTTTTTTCGCAGTTTTTGGATCTAGTGCAGCAGTGTGTTCATCTAAAAGTAATAGTTTTGGTTTCTGTAATGTAGCCATTAGTAGTGTAAGCGCTTGTCTTTGCCCGCCAGATAACAATCCTGCTTTTGAAGTCATTCTGGTTTCTAAGCCAAGATCTAAAGTTTTCAAAGCTTCCACATAGATTTCTTTTTCGTCTTTGGTAATTCCCCAACGTAGTCCTCGTTTGGCTCCACGACGATATGCTAAAGCTAAATTCTCCTGAATTTCCATATCGGCAGCAGTACCCTTCATAGGATCTTGGAATACTCGACCAAGTAATTTGGCTCTGGCATATTCTGGTTTTCTGGTAATGTCCACCCCATCTAAAATTATGGAACCAGAGTCAGAAGGAAAAACACCAGCAATCATGTTTAGCATAGTTGATTTACCTGCGCCATTACCACCAATAATCGTAACGAAATCACCAGGATTTAGATGAAGATTAACTCCTTTTAACACATGTTTTTCATTTACGGTACCTGCGTTAAAGGATTTATGTAAATTATTAATAGTTAACATAAAATGTTCCTCCTATTTCTTGGATGTTTTCTGAGTTAAAGCCGGGATAGCAAGTGCTATAGCAACAATAACAGCAGTTAACAATTTTAAGTCGTTGGTGTTTAGTCCTAATGTTAATACAGCGGCTATAATAATGCGGTAAATAATGGAACCAATCACTACGGAGGTTAACTTAATTGCAAAGGATAATTTTTTGCCAAAAAGCGCCCCACCGATTACTTCACCAATTACGATGGAGGCCAATCCGATAACAATGGCGCCCTGTCCCATTCCGATATCGGCAACACTTTGGCTCTGTGCTACTAATGCACCAGATAAACCTACCAGACCGTTCCCAGTCATAAGACCAAGTATCTTCATGGTGTCAGTATTTTGTCCAAGTGCACGAATCATATCTTCATTATTACCAGTTGCTCGAAGAGCGGAACCTGCTTCCGTTCCAAAGAACCAATATAGTAAGCCGATGACTGCTAAGGTAAATACGAAGCCTATTAATATAACCACATAAGTCTGTAATGTAGAATCCTTAATAGATCCAGAAATACTTGCTGGTACTATACTTTTAATTAAAGATACAATGGTATCAACACCTAACAGTGGAGTATTTGCTTGCCCCATAATACGAAGATTAATGGAGTAAAGTGCAATCATGGTAAGAATTCCAGATAAGATTGCTGGTATTTTAAGTTTTGTATGTAATAATCCGGTAACAGCTCCTGCTAACATACCTGCTAATAGAGCAACCAATAGACTGATATAAGGGTTCATGCCCAAAGCAACTACCATAGTAGCACTAATACATCCTCCAAGTGCAAAACTTCCATCACATGTCATATCAGCAAAGTCTAGTATTTTAAAGGTAATGTATACACCTAAAGCCATTAGAGACCACAAAAGTCCCTGGGATAAGGAACCCGGTAGGGACGCTAAAAAACTAAGTAGTAAACTCATAATTTCCTCCTAAACGATAGAAAGCACGCTCCGCGAACATTCTATTGTTATCAATTGAAAAGGTGCCCTACAATATAAATTGTAAGACACCATCATAATTATTTTGCGTCTGTTACTTCGCTTCTAATTCTGCAGGAATTGTAATTCCTAATTTAGCTGCGACATCTTTATTGATGGTTAATTTAACGTTTTCTTGGTATTCAATTGGCATATCAGCAGGTTTTGCTTCACCTTTTAATATCTTGACAGCTTGTGCAGCAGTTTGTTTTCCTAAGTCGTAGTAGTTAATACCATATGTAGCAAGGCCACCTTCTGTAACCATACCCTCTTCACCGCAAATAACTGGAAGATTATTATCATTTGCAATCATTGCAACGGTTGCCATACTTGATGCAATCATATTATCTGTTGGAGCGTAGATAGCATCTACTTTACCAACTAAGGATTGAACAACCTGTTGAACTTCATTAGTATTTGATACCGTAGCATCTTGTGTTTCAAGGCCTAATGCAGTAGCAGCATCTTTTGCCATTTCTGCCTGAATTTTTGAATTTGTTTCACTTGAGTTATAAAGGATTGCAATTTTCTTTGCACTTGGTACTAATTGAACCAAAAGATCCATTTGCTCTTTTACAGGAGTTAAATCAGAGGTACCTGTAATATTTCCACCAGGAGCTTCATTGGATGCAACAATTTTCGAATCTGCAGGATCAGTTACAGCAGTTACTAAGATAGGAATATCTTTTGTCGCATTGGCACATGCTTGAGCAGCAGGAGTTGCAATAGCAAGTATTAAATCATCGTTATCATTCACAAATTTAGTAGCGATGGTAGAACAGTTACTTTGGTCACCTTGTGCATTTTGGTAATCAAGTATAATATTATCACCATCAACATATCCAGCTTCTGCAAGACCATCAACAAAGCCTTTATAGGAAGCATCAAGGGCATCATGTTGTACTAATTGGCAGATACCAATTTTAACTGGTTTTGCGTCTGTTGCAGATGCATCGTCTGTAGCAGCATCTGTGGCAACAACATCAGTAGTAGCTACATCAGATGATGCAGTTGTTGCATTAGCTCCATTTTTAGTACCACAAGCACTTAAGCTTGAAATTACCAGTATCATGGTCAATAACAACATAAATGGTTTTCTCAAATTT
The DNA here is from genome assembly GCA_023420935.1 of Bacillota bacterium. Lineage (GTDB taxonomy): Bacteria > Bacillota > Clostridia > Lachnospirales > Lachnospiraceae > Mobilisporobacter. Next base: position 65,452 of record JAEZUR010000093.1, read on the forward strand.
CTCATATTATTTACCTCTTTTCTCTATTTTACTTGAACGCTTAAAAGCTTTAACGCTTTTAATTAATAAAGTGAGTATACACTATAAAAGCGCTTTTCGTCAATGAACTTTTAGCTGGAATATTTCGACTTTTTTGAAAGTTTTTATAAGATTATTATATTTTATTAAAGCTTTGCAAGAATTTTGCCGAAATAGAGAATAACGGTTAAAGTACAAATTGAAGAAAAGTGAGAGTGAAATCAATGAACATTGCGAGTGTAAATGCAGCCAGTAGCTCTGGGACGGGTAGTACAAATAATAAGAGCCAAGACTTGCAGACCATCGGTACCAAAGGACAAGTGGTAGATGGCTTAATATCGAAAGTTTCAGACAAGATTTCCATCAACTTTAGTGGCAAGGAGGTAACAGTCTCCAAGTCAGCAGTACAGAACGCCAAGGAAGGCGAAATTAGAAAATTTGAGATAATGGATGTATCGGAAACAAGTATTGTGTTAAAGGAAGTTGGAAACAGTGTGAATAATGCTGTTAATACAGGAATTATTTGCACAACAGTAGATACGGAACAAGCAGCTACGAAAGAACGTCTTAACAAAAAGGAAGATAATCAATCACAAAATGAGGATCAATCTTTAGAAGATATTTCAAAACGATTAACTAGTAAGGATTATGCGTCTTTAATAAAAGAGGGTTTGTATCTAGAGGCCTATGAACTAACTAGACTAGACAGGGCTCTAGATAGGGTAAAAGTT
>JAEZUR010000111.1 GCA_023420935.1 Bacillota bacterium
CACCTGCATATCCGAATAATACAATTCCTACTAGTAAGCACATTACCAATTTTCTGAGTTTCATAACGATCTCCTTTAAGTTGATATCCCTTTTCAGTTCAATTATCTCAGGTTCTTTACAAAATTATGTTTTTAAGTAACAATCTGTTAACATTTATGTAACAAGTATAACATACCCTTTCAAAAAAGCAAGTCTTTTTCCTCTTTTTTTTGATGCTTTTAATCTACATATTTTTACATATACCGTTTTTTGTTGTTTTATTGTATATTTAATCCGTTTGTTAATCTATTTTATTGTGCATTATGTACACTCCCAATTGTTAATAAATTATTTCACTTATAAAACGGTGAAATTTCTCTTAAGATTTTTGTAAACTTTGACAGATAAATGAAAGAACCTTGGAAAAACGCCCTAGAACTTCCATTATATAGGAGATTTTAAGTTGTTTAGAAATAATTTTTGTTAAAAAAATAAGATAAAATAAGAAAAAGGAATGGCTTGCACCATTCCTTTTTCTTATTCATACGGAATTATTTCTCTCTTAACTAAATAAAATATTATTTAAAATGTTCTCTAATAATTCTTGTCTACCACTTTCGTTCTTAACTTCCCCATTCTTTAATGTATAAGCTTCTAATTCCTCAAGAGAAGTCTTTCCTTCTATAATATCTTTACCAATACCACTCTGATAGCTAGCGTAGCGTTTTGCGGTAAATTCATCAATTCTTCCATCACGAACAATAGCATCTGCTTTAATTAAACCAAGTGCATACGTATCCATACCTGAAATATAAGAATAAATAATATCATCAAATTCGAAAGATGCACGTCTTACTTTTGAGTCAAAGTTTAGTCCACCATTCGTAAAACCGCCTGCTTTTAATACTTCATACATAGCCATAGTTGCACTATAAACATCAGTCGGGAACTGATCTGTATCCCATCCTAGGTTAGGATCTCCTTGGTTGGCATCAACGGAACCAAATATCCCATTAATTCTAGCAACTGCTAATTCGTGTTGGAATGTATGTCCAGCTAATGTAGCATGGTTTGCTTCTATATTTAATTTAAAATCTTTCATTAAATCATATTTTCTTAAAAAGCCAAGTACAGTAGCAGCATCAAAATCATATTGATGTTTAGTAGGTTCTTTTGGCTTCGGTTCAATATAGAAATCTCCATCAAATCCTTTTGCTCTTGCATAATCCACTGCCATATGCATAAGTCTTGCCATGTTATCTAGTTCAAGACCCATATCTGTATTAAGAAGTGTTTCATAACCTTCACGTCCACCCCAGAATACATAGCCTTTTCCACCTAATTTAATTGTTGCATCAATCGCATTTTTAATCTGCGCTGCTGCATATGCGAATACATCTGCATTGCAAGAAGTTCCAGCACCATGCATAAATCTTGGGTGGCTAAAGCAGTTGGATGTACCCCAAAGAAGTTTAATTCCTGTACGATCCATAGCCTCTTTAATATAATCTACAATATCTAAGAAATTCTGTCTTGTTTCAGCAAAATCTTTACCTGCAGGCGCAACGTCAGCATCATGGAAACAGAAATATTCTATCCCTAGTTTTTCCATTAGTTCAAATCCAGCATCTACTTTTGCTCTGGCAATTGCCATTTCATCAGAAAGACCACCATAGCTTCTATCCATGGTTGTTACACCAAAAGGATCTGCACCGCCGGCACACAAAGTATGCCACCATGACATAGCAAATTTACAATGTTCTTTCATTGTCTTTCCAGCAATCACTTTATCTGCATCATAATATTTGAATGCAAGTGGATTGGTAGAATTAGGTCCTTCATATTTCACTTTTGGTACGTTTGGAAAAAATGTTGTCATCTTTCATCCCTCTTTCTTCTATAAATTGTGTTTGGTTACTTTAAACAATAGAATGTACATAACTGATACATTTTATTATCTTTTACAAATTTTCGATTATTTTAATCTCATTTTTCACAATATATTGTTCTTTTTCTGGGTGACTTTTTGTAACTATATATTTAAACGCTAAATCAATTGCTTTGTATCCTTGTGTATATGGCTGCTGGCAAATTGTTGTTTTAATTAAACCTTTTTGCATCATCTCACGTATTGCTGGTGTATCATCAAATGAAATGATCGTAAGTTTATCTTCCATACCCATGGAAATTACTGCTCTGCACACGCCATATGCACCAGCTGCTGCAATAAATAAAGCATCTAAATCCTTATATTGTTGTAGCATTTTTTGTGTTACTTCGTAACCTTGAATATCATCATCATTGGTCTCTACTGTATCAACGATACGAAACTCTGGATATTTTTCTTTTGCAACCTGTTCAAAGCCTAAGATTCTCTGGTTATGTCCTAATATCTTAGATGAACCTGTAATAATACCAATGGTTGCTTTTCCACCAGTTAATAGTCCCATCATTCCGCAAGCAGTTCGTCCACTTTTAATATAATCGTTTCCAACATGACAGATTCGGTTACTATTTTCAATATCCGTGTTAATTGTAATTACATCAATACCATCTTCAGTTAACAAGTTGATTTGCTTTGCAATCAGCGGGCTATTAATCGGACTGACAACTAACATATTAATACTTTCACTCAATTCCTCCATGATGGAAAGCTGTAGTTCTACATCGTATCCTTTCATAGTTCGGATCTCAACACTAACACCATAGCCTTCTAGTTCTTCTTCCGCTTTGGAAATACCACGTAGTACATCGTCGAAAAAAGCATTCCCTTCTGATATTAGAATTACACCGATCGTTAGATTTTTCTTACGTACCGCTAATGCTTTACCCGCAATATTTGGTGTATATCCTAATTGTTCTACAATTTGCTTTATCTTTTTCTCAGTCTCTGGTTTCACCTTGCCCCTGTTATTAAGAACACGGTCAACTGTTCCTCTTGATACTCCGCAAATCTGAGCAATTTGTTTTATTGTTACTGCCATACGTAATCACCATTCCATCTGTCTAGTATTAAATCCGATTGCTTTGTTATAAACTGTGCACAAGCACATATTTATAGATATATTTTATCTTATTTTTCCATTTAAGTCAACCGAATCATTCTGTTTGATAATACTTATCAACTTTAATTTTTAGTTTTTTATTGAGTCATATTTTAATGAATAAAAAAGGGGGATAATCAATGTGCCACACGTGCACATTTACTCCCCTAAATTCTATTTACAATATTGAATTATTTTATCATATGATAGTTGCCCTCCAAAGAGGTCCAAAGAGCTTCCTATGGTAACATCTACTTTATTTTTGCCAAGACTACGCAACTGTTCCAAATCAGAAAAGCTTCCAACTCCTCCTGCATACGTAATTGGTATACCATTCCATTCCCCTAACATATTCACGAGTTCCTCTTCTATCCCTGAAGATTTTCCTTCCACATCGACTGCATGAATCAAAAATTCATCGCAATAATTTGCCAACTGATCGAGCAATGTTTGTGTTACAACTTCACTAGTAAACGTCTGCCAACGGTTCGTTACGATATAATATTGGTCTC
>JAEZUR010000178.1 GCA_023420935.1 Bacillota bacterium
CACTTACATCGTCCAACTCATCTTGAGTAAGTCTATTCTTTTGAATATCAGCAAGAAGTTGTTCCCTATCCATTCTAAATTCTGTTGTAATTTGCATTTCATTCAAACTATCAACTAAATCTATATAATCAACTACAGTACCCATAATATCCATAGACAAAGTACCTAATAATTCTTTGCAGTCCTGGTTAAGCCCAGAATAAAAGCAAATTTCATTTCTGAAATTAATACGATTACCTTTTTTTGTTATCTCATCAAGAAAAGCTTTATTCTTTTGAGCATAACAAGCTAAGAAATATTCTTGAAAACTTGTATGACTAAAAAGAATATAATCTCCTGAATAGGATAAAATATTTTTATCAAAGAACAAAGTATCAAATTTACTTTCACCTAAATTATGTCCTTTTAGGGTATGATATTCTTTTACCCATTTATCAAACTCATCTTTAGTTAAATAGTATTCGTTTTTTTCATACATACAATAAGCCAGGTTACTTAAAAAATGTTCTTTAAGAGTAAATGAATATGTACTACGCAATGCTTCTTTAGGAGACAATTTTTCTAAAACTATCTGCAAATAATTTTGCATTACAATTCCTTCGTTTGTAGGTACAAAATTATTATCATTATCCCAAAGAATCATAAACACAGCAATATTAAATGGTGTCTTAGCGAAGTTGATTTGATTACAGTAAGAATCAATATTGTTAACAGTATCATCAATATTAACAAGATCTTCTCTGCCTTTAGCCCAGTTTGTTACCATTGCTCTAATCTGTGCTTTTCCCATGTACTGAATATAAACTTCTCTAAAAACAGTACCATAATCAGGAATTTTCTTTACATCTACTGATTGGAAAAATTCTTCTTCTATCGTCAAGATAAATCTGTTATTCTTATACGCTTCTATGAATCTTGTAATCCATAATGTATGATTAGAATCACTTGTCTTTACATTATCAATGAGAAAAACCATCTTACCAGCTGTAATTAATTCTAAGATTTTGTTTTTACTTATAGCATCATCACCCAAAATATTGTCTTGAATAAAGTGTATTGTGCTATTAAGTATTCTATCTTGTCCTTTTGAGAGATACTTCATATTAACATGAACAGGAATCATATTCCTTGTTTCAAACTCGCTAATATACAGTAAGCCAATTTGCTGTAAAACAGTTGTCTTTCCTGTTTCCTTTTTTCCAATTAAAAGAATGTTTTCATCAGTTCCCATGATATTTTGGATATTGGTTTCTTTTTCATCAACATGCTCATTTTCTTTCACATATTCAGATTTATCAGATAGCACAGGTTCAAACAAAATCTGTTTAAATTCTTTTGGTGACTTAGAATCCACTTCTTTAATCATCGCATACTTCTCTGACATATTTGAAAAATATTGATTTATACCATTGATGATACTGAATTTTTCTTTCCAAGAATCTGAATCAGAAAACATATCAAAATATTCTTCTCCATTAGGACAAATATTTGTACCTATATCAAATTCTTTTCTATTCTGTGCATAATAAGTTCTAAACAATACAATACATTTATGCATGTCATATTCTACATTTATGATCGAATAACCATTATAACCATCTATTGCACGTCCTTCTGCATAATCCAAAGGATACAACTTTCCAGCTGTGCTATAAACAGTCTTTAGATTCTTTCTAATTACCTGTTTCAAATCTTCCACATGTACATGTCCACGCATTACAATATCAAACTTTGCCAAATCTTTTTCAACTTCTAATGTTTCACAATCTTCCAGCCAATCTATAGGATGATGCATCATACAAATCTTTATATCTGAATTCTCTACATGACTATAAAGATCCTTTATTTGTCGAGAACCAATATATAAATTTCCTTTTTCAACATAACCCTTTCCCGATGATCTCCATGCTGAATCAACACATACAACTCCTACATTTAATCCATTGATTTCTTTATTATATGAATATCCCAAAGTAGCAAACTTTACATCTGATTGGTTTTCTTTGATATTTTCATAGAAATAATCTAAACGACTTCTATATATAGGATCAAATGCATCCAACAATGGATTTATTTTGTCTAATGTTTTTACCTGTAATCCAGATTCTAATGCTGGTATAATCTTTGTAATATCTACTTCATGATTACCTGGAACGACTATAAATCTATCCATAGATAATCCAAGTTCACTTAATAATGGCTCAACCAATATTTCCATTGCTAAACCCCATTGGTTCTCATCTTGCAATGCCTTATCTCCACGTTGAATTAAATCCCCAGTAAAACATATTAAATCAATGGAAATACCTTTCTGCTCTTGTACTTTCTTTATATCATTGATTAATTCCTGAACGATGTATTTAATTTCTGATTTATCCTTTTTTTGAATATGTGAATCTGATATATGTAAAATATTTAAGCGCTTCACCTTTATCCCCTCCGTTCTACTTTTTGTCATTCCTGCATATATATAATATAGATTTTTTAAATAAAGGAGTTTAAACATGACCGCTATAGAATTTATTACCTTAATAATTGAAGCTGATAATAAAGAAGAAATGATACGATTACTAAATGAATATCGTGTTCCTGAAAATGAATCAAAATATTGTTAGTATTGCTCTATTTAGAGCAACACTAACATTATATCATAGATAATAAAATTCTCTTCTTTATTAGCAGCTGTTAATTTTTGTAATAACACTATTGTTTATTCTCACACCTCTATTGAATAATTCTATTACATATCTCCTTATTAAGACTTTTATATTTTACCATTTTATGGTATATAATTCAAGTTAACTAATTACTATTATATATGCCCTACAACAAATTCTTTTATAAATTCTGATCCTTATCTACTTGCAAATGAAAGAAAGACAAACCTCCATATCAGACGCATCTCCACCAATAATATACTGGACCAGTTCCTAATACAATTTTAACATAATCGAATCACTCTAACGCAGTTCATTAATTGTAATCTTCTCGATTATCAACTTAAGTAATACCTTAATCACTTGATCACTGATTCAACTCATTAATACCCGCTGGATCTGTTTCAATACAAGTGTTACTTTATCGGTATTACCACCCTCTACTTATGATACGGTTCTCCGTGGCATAGGAAAGTGGAGTTTTACTTTTCTTAGGACTATTGATATAGTTTCTACGAGTCTCTTACTGCCTATTACAAGAAAGATACTCACCAATGCAATCATAAAAAATTAATCATTGTCATATTTGCATTGTTGTTCTTGTTCATTCATATAATGCATCAATTCTATCTCCTTCATAGTCTGAATAACACACCCTTTAATCAGTTTTTTATCTTTTCCAATAATCATATTAACAATTGGCCTAATTCCGCAAGAAATTAAACTTAATATCTTTAGAATAAAGTCACTATCTTCTCTAACAATATTAACCTCATAATTATCCAAAATAATACCTGCTTTTTCCCAATTATCTAAATAGATATTTAATACCAACGGATTTGTAATTAATGGAAACACCTTATCAAGAATAACTGGTTTTCCTTCTACACTCAAATAAATTATTGGAGCATAATAGGTCTCACACTCATTATATATTCTTGCTATGGTGTCATTATAAATAGCCACCTCTGCACTCACACATTCTAATAATTCTTCTTTTCCATCCATCTGTACTAACAGCTGCTCATATTGTCCATACACGTATGTCTCACTTGAATAACATATTGGATTATTTTCTCTTTTCGCTTTTTGGTAGGTTTCTACAAGACGTTCTGCAAAATCCTCAGCATCATCTTTACTCAAACGATGGATTACTCCTCTATTGGTAGCATAGCGTACATTTCCGTTATCTAATATGGTTTTAATACAATATTTCCCATCAGTAAACACCTCATCTGTATCAATTACAAGTGGTGAGATAGGTTGATGTAAGCTCTCAATATTTCCCCATACTTGCTTCCCCTTCATAATTAATTTAATCCATAAGTTTATATCAAAGTTCTTCAAATATTCATATCTATTTGCACTAGGTATTTTAGCATTTCCTAAAACCCTATCTATAGGTCGTAAACACTCTTTATGTATCATTCCTGCTTTGCTACTGCATTCTTTATTATCTATTTCTATAAGATACGTTTCCTCTTCAAAAATTGCCTTTCCGCAGTTTATACACTTACATTCAGCTTGCGATCTAATAGCATTTCTTATTAAATCTTTATATGCGCTTTCAACATCTTCTTCTGCATATTCACCTTTAGCTGGTATCAAAATCACTTCTGTATTTTCATTAATATATTTTTCCAGACCCCCATTGTCCATAAATCTCTTTAATCTCTGCCTCGAACTACATCTAAACAATATCTCAAAGCATAAACCATTTCCCCACTTCATTATATTAGGCGAAATGTATTGCAGGGTATCTTTCTTTTTCGCATCACTAAATCTATATAACTCCATAATGAAGATAATATTTTTCTCTTCATCCTTTATACCCATTTTTTTATTTATTTCATGATTTCCCAAAGCTATTACATAATCCTTTTGTATTTCACATTCAGACCCTTGTTCTTCCCATTCTAGATTCATAAAGATTTCTGTTTTCTCATGTAGTTTAATATATCCTTTAATCTGCTTATGTAAAGCCTCTTTATATAAACAATTTCTATTTGCTCCATACTGAATAGCCATTGAGATCAACATTTTCCAAAATAAATCAACATCTACATTCAGTTTGCTATATAAAATAAGTTTTATATATTTCTCAAAACTTTCCCCACCTTCAATATCAAAAACTTCAATATAAATTCTGCATATTATATTTTTCAAATCTGCATTAGATATCTGCTTACCCGATATTTTTTCAAATTCTGTCTTAATATTTTTTTCAACTTTTTCTAATATACTAATTTCATCTTTATTCAAGTTATTTTTTATATTATTGCTATCAGCTAGTCTAATTCCATCCAATATTCTTCTCAACTTAATCGTAATGTTATTTGATGCTTGTGATCTAGTCACTAAAATGTATGCTGAATCTTCTAAATATCCTTTAATATATTGCCTAACAAACTGTGCACAAACACCGTAAAATTCGGAATTTTCATCATCACTAAATGAAATATTACGTTTCATTTGCATATGTATTTTCCTATTTGTTTTTGTAGTTATTACTAAATCATCTATCTCATCTGTTGCCTCAAAATTTAATTTCTGTATTTTATCTTTTATATCTAAATTTAATACTACATCAATCTCAATATCAAACTCCATTAAGATCATCATAAATGCTGAAATTCGCTGTTGAAAATCAATTCCAGCATTTGTTGGTTGAATTCCCATTATTAATCTCCAATCTACATTATGCTTAGATATGTATTATTTTTACCCAAATTATGAATTGACATATCCATTCTTTATTTACTTAATTTTCATTTCCAACTTCTATACTTTATACTTTTCTATTAACATTATTTTACATCAAATATGATTTTTTGTCACTAAATTACATATATAAATGTTTTAATAAATATTTACATAATTTAGATCTGCACTTAATCCTATGGATATATATTTATGTAAATTTCCAGTAATGCAACTCAAAAGAGTCAATATATCTAACGATTCCAGATATATTGACTCTCTTTTCCAAACAATCTAATTGTTTTTATTCATGCTAAATCCAAATTCATGTAAAACGCCCCTCTACTTATGGTACGGTTCCCCCATCATAATCCGGTACCCCCTATAAATCTGTTCCAACAAGATCATCCGCATCATCTGATGCGGAAATGTCATCTTAGAAAAGCTAAGCAAAAAATCTGACTGCTTGATAATCGAAGCATCCAATCCCAACGATCCCCCAATGATAAAAATGATATGGCTAACCCCATCTACTCCCAATTTCTCAATCTTCTCTGACAACTCCACAGAATCAATCTGCTTTCCTTCAATTGCGAGAGAAATTACATAAGCATCTTGCTTAATATATTTACTAATTCGTTCTCCCTCTTTTTGCTTGATCTGCAACTCCTCAGCTGCACTTGCATTATCCGGAGTTTTCTCATCTGGTACTTCAATAATTTCAAGTTTGCAGTATCTGCTTAATCGTTTTTGATACTCTTCAATTCCTAGATTAAAATATTTCTCTTTTATTTTTCCAACACAAAGTATGGTAATTTTCATGGGTTCTCCTAACTTTTTCAACTTATAAACTACATACTAATCACGGTCAATAACTTTTTTCATTCTACCTTGATTTCTATTATATTGCAAGAATTCTCCATAACTTATATTATTTTACACCAAATTGTTTTTAAATTGTTCATATATTGTTTTCAATCCATTCATATTTTGCACATATATTTTGTATATAATAAGATTCAAGAAAGTGAATAAGTTTTTCACTCTCTCCTCCCCCACATATAACATAGATGAAAATGGATGTTTTCAAATAGTCGTTGCACATTATTTGAAAACATCTATTTTTTTTACATATTTTTTCACATAATGTACACAGAATGAACACAATTTTTCTCTATAATATTGTCTAGATAGTGAATGTAAAATCACTTTCTACTCCCACCCTATTATACGCTTAGAAAACGCCTATTTTTCATTCTTTTAATGTTTGAATTTAGACGTTTTCTTTTTATTTACTCAAAAAAATACTTGCCAAAGGCAAGTATTAGTATTAAATATATAGGATTATTGGCTAGGCGGTGTATCTAGCATCTCAGGTACTCATTAAGAGTGTGTCGGGCACCATTTCCGACCTCAACAATCCTATATAATTAAGTTTATGTTATTTATATTTTTAATATACCACTAGGATATTGATGTGTCAATATCTCTATTAAAAATTTTCAGCCGTCCACTATGTAATCTTCGTTCTATTTTTGATTCATGGATATCGTGCATGGTTGAGATATACAAATAATTTTTATCCACGTCAAGTTTAATTCCAACAAGAACATTATCATGAAATTTCTTGATTAATTCAATACTGTTATCTTCGTTAGGATTAACTCCAATATAATCAGGATTATTTATTATTTCTGAGATATTATCTAAGTATTTTAAACACTTGAAATGCTTTCTTTTTATCATATGAACTGATAGCCCTTTTGATTGGTATATCTTCTCAATTGGTAAATTTATATCTAGCAATTTATTAAATTCTTCTTTAAACATACCTACTTCAATCAGTTCACTTTTGTCCATTCCATCTTCCTCGTTGGTATAATTTGTAATATTATACCACTAACCTGAGAAATTTAAAAGTACAAATAAACAAGACTACAATTATTCACACAAAGAAAGCAACTACCCGACATAGCTGCTTTCTTTTTATTTATGCGCCCAATTGTTATACTCATTCCTTGTAGACTTATGTATCGATATATGCCTATAGTTAACAACATATGGAAAAGCTTATCATTAATGCTTCATCTATCTGCTTTAGTATATTTTGGTCTAAATGGCATACCTTTTCTTTCAGTCTCGATTTATCGATTGTTCGAACTTGTTCTAATAAGATTACCGAATCTTTTACTATTCCATATTTCTCTGCATTTATCTCAACATGAGTTGGAAGTTTCGCTTTATTCATTTTGGAGGTTATTGCTGCACAAATAACAGTTGGGCTGTGCTTATTACCTGTATCATTTTGAATAATTAAGACCGGTCTGACGCCGCCTTGTTCTGAACCAATTACGGGTCTTAAGTCTGCATAAAAAATATCGCCTCTTTTAATTATCATATTGACTCCCATCCGCGTGCTCTGCACCTAATACGTTGCACGCACTAAAACGTGGATGGTGAAAAATATATAGTTTGTTTTTCACTTTTTTCACTCTCCATTTTATGGCTATACCTTTATTGTTACCTATTTTTTTCTGAGTATTCCATAAAACTTCTTCAAATTCGTAAAAAACCAATCTACTTTTATTCATGACAATAGAAAGTTTGCGGAGCGTGCTTTCTATCATTTATAAAAGTGACAAATCATAGGTTGCATTGGCACAATGATAGTAATCCAATGTACCAACCTTATTATTCTGATAGTAAAACACCCGCGGTATTCGTTTTCCAATATCACAGACGAATTCATAATTAAAGGAATACGCCATATCTGCTAACTCTTCCACCGTGATGCATTCTGATCCATCACATCCAAGTAAAGTAGCCGTATCTCCTTCTTCTACTCCTTCTATGTGAGTGATGTCTACCATAAATTGATCCATGCATACTCTTCCTAAAATTGGCGCGGACTGTCCATGTATCAACACGCGACCTTTGGAAGAAAGTGATCTTGGATATCCATCACCATATCCAACTGGAATGGTAGCAACTTTCGTTTTACGGGTTGTAACAAATGTACTTCCATAACTAATACCAACTTCCTTATCCACTTCTTTGATATAAGAAATATGTGCCTTAATTGACATTGCTGGTTCAAGTTTCATACGTGTTCTATCTACCTCATTGGATGGATATAAACCATAGGTAGAGATTCCACTTCGAACCATGTCAAAATTAGCTTCTGGTACATCTATGATTCCAGCACTATTAGAAATATGCTTTACTGGAATTGGAATTCCTTCCTCTTCTAGTTCATTAACAAAATCAGTATACTTCTTAAGCTGAATATGGGTATATTCCTTATCTTTCTCATCTGCTCTTGCAAAATGTGTAAAGCATCCCTCAATTTTAATTCCTTCCAGTTTCGCAATGTTTAGTATACTTAATTTGCTACTTTCTGAAATAGAGAAACCGATTCGACCCATACCGGTATCCAGCTTAATATGAATTTTAGCAATTTTATTCTGTTTCTGTGCTTCCTCAGCAATTTTTCTAGCGGTATCGTATGCAAATACTGTTTGCATTACATCGTATTGAATCAACTCTGGATAATATGGTTCTGGTGTAACACCTAATATTAAGATTGGTTTGGTTACACCCGAATCTCTTAATTCTATGGCTTCTTCCAGTATGGCTACTCCATATGCGTCTACTAAGGAATCAAGCACTTTAGCAATTGGAATTGCACCATGTCCATAGCCGTCTGCTTTTATAATAGCCATTATTTTAGTTTCTGGCTGAATGATTTCTCTTGTTCTTCTGATGTTATTACAGATGGCATCTAGATTAATGTCAGCGTGCACTCTATAATATTCTTTCATCTTGTCATATCTCCTTTGTGTCTAATACCATTGGTAAGGCTTCAATGATATCACTTGCAATTAGTGAATAACTATTTCCTTTGGATACCGCATAATCTCCTGCTAATCCATGTATATATACACCTAAGGAAGCCGATTGGAATTTATCCAAGCCTTGTGCGATAAGTGCTGCTATAATTCCAGTTAACACATCACCAGAACCGCCCGTTGCCATTCCATTATTACCAGATAGATTAACGTAGACTTGTAATCCATTGGTCACAATGGTTCTTGCATCTTTCAGAACTAAAATAGAATCATCTAGTATCAGTGAATCAACCGCAGTTTTGATAAGATGATCGACCACATCCTGAACCGATTGATGTATGAAACTGGCCATTTCTTTTATATGTGGCGTAATAATAGAATTCTTTGGTATGGTACATTTTCCGTCTTTCGTTGAATAGCTCTCATCTTGTGAAAGAAGAGTAATTGCATCTGCATCAATGATGACTGGAACGTTTGCATGTTGAAGTACCATATTGAGTAGATAACTGGAGGAAGGTGAGATTCCAATGCCAGGTCCTATTACAACCACAGACGCCCATTGGATTGCCTGTAAAATATCATTACCGCTTTGTTCCACGGCTTCAGAATCATAAGTAGATAGAATTGCTTCTGGTAATATTGTCTGAATAATCGTTCTATTTTCTTCGACTGTTAATACCTTCACAAGGCCAGCACCCGTTCGGTATGCCGCTTTTGCAGAAAGATAACATGCTCCGCTCATATTTTTAGAACCTGCAATCACCAAAACTTTACCATAAGTACCTTTATTGGAGTAACTTTTACGAATCGGTAATCGTTTTAGATCCATTTCTTCATAAGTAAATGTGTCTGGTTTCGCATATTCAACTGCTTTCCCTGGAAAACCTATATCAGCAACAATGATCTCACCTGCATACATACATCCAGGATACAGTACCACCCCTTGCTTATTAAGTCCAAATGTAACTGTTGTATCTGCAATTACTGCTACATTCATTACATTACCATTATCTGCATGGATACCTGAAGGGATATCTACAGAAAATACGCGATTATGTGCTTGGTTGATTTCCTTAACGACACGTTCTATCTCACCGGTAATTGGTTTTGATAAGCCGATCCCAAAGATAGCATCTATAATAACATTATATTCTACAATTCTTCCAGTGTTAATTATATCTACACCAAGTTTTTTAGCAATTTGAAGTTGAAGCTTGGTCTCGTCGGTCATCTTTGTCTCGTCACCAATCATCATAATAGAAACATGATATCCGTATTCCTTTAAGATTCGTGCAATGGCTACTCCATCACCACCGTTATTTCCAACTCCGCATACAGCAAGAATGCGATCTGATCTAGAAATTGAATTTCGCATCACAGCTGCAACTGATAGGGCGGCTTGTTCCATTAGAACCATTGCTGGAATACCAACCTCATCAATGGTAAACTGATCGACCGCTTTCATTTTTGCTGCATTTAAAATATATTTCACATTTCCACACTTTCTCCAACAACGAATGCAGTGGCATATTTTTTTGTGTTTGAAATTGATACATGTACCTTTTGAACATCCATCTTCTTAGCATATTCTGCTGCTTCCCCATACAAAGTTACATATGGTTTCCCAAGCTTATCTCGCAAGACTTCAATTTCAGCAGGGCTAATTTTTCGAAAGCCAGTGCCAAACATTTTAACGACGGCTTCTTTTACTGCAAAATTATCTGCTGATTTCTTCTTATCTATGCGAATGATGCTAATTTCATCTTCTGTAAAATATTTTTGTAAAAACAACTCTTTCTCACATGCCTTAATTACTCGGTCAATTTCAATGATATCTGTTCCAATTCCAACTATCACCGTATGATCTCCTTATTCCCTTTTTTCTAAATTATCATCAAATAATTCAATAACCTGCGGCCCAATCATATCATGCATATAAGAATAAATGGCTGTATTTTGAATTTCTTTATCTTGTTTGATTAATATTTTTTCCTTTAATTCTTCCCTTACTCTGTTTACCCAAGAACCAATCTGTTGAATTTCATTGGAATTTTGTCTCAATCTATCATAGCATATCTTCATACTCTCAACTAAAAGCTCAGCATTGGTTGCTTTTATCTGATATGGCAAGTCAATCAGCTGTTCATCTGCTTGCTTCATCTTATTATTAATATCTTTTATTAACTGTTGACTCTTGTCCTGTTTCTTCATCGCTAAGCGCCCGGTAATTCCATTGTCTTCACCCATATTTGCAACAATCTCATGCATTAGTTTTGCTTTTAATTTCTTTAAATCTTTCGTATCATTCACAAGTTTACCCTGCTGCTTTACAAGAGAATTGAGTTTATTTTCTAGATTTCTAATCTGAGCCGTTTTCTCATGCTCAGGAAACAATTCATGCCATCTTACATCGAGAGTTAAAATAGGTATCTTATTATTCTTAAGTAATTCTGTAAAATCCACACTGTCCTGCTTTTTCCTTGCCATATTTAACACCAGTCCTCATTCGTATATCGGTTACTATTCCTCTTTTGTTTCCTGCTCCTGTGATTTTAAATTATAGGACAGTCTCATTAAACTTTCAGCTAAATGTACGTTCTGTACCACAACATCACTTGGCAAGTTTAAATCGGTAGGCGCAAAGTTCCAGATTGCTTTTACTCCCCATTTTGCTAAATCTGCCGCCACTTTTGGTGCTTTTGCTTTCGGAATGGTAAGAGCCGCAATATGAACTTTATTTTTCTTCATAAAGGCTTCTAGTTCATCTATCAAGCGTATCTCAACACCGCGAATAGATAATCCCATTAAC
Organism: Bacillota bacterium; assembly: GCA_023420935.1. GTDB lineage: Bacteria > Bacillota > Clostridia > Lachnospirales > Lachnospiraceae > Mobilisporobacter. The sequence continues at coordinate 12,015 of JAEZUR010000178.1, forward strand.
CTAGGATTTACATCAAAAATTCCGCGGAGGATAAATCCTCTACGTTCAAAATCCGTATAATTAGCAAGAGCTTGTCCTAAATTACCTGCACCTATAATGATTATATTATAGGTTTTATCCAGTCCAAGAATTTTACCAATCTCTGTATACAAATGCTCTACATTATAACCATACCCCTGTTGTCCAAAACCACCGAAATTATTTAAATCTTGTCTAATCTGTGATGCGGTTACCTGCATCCTTTCACTTAACTCTTTGGATGAAATACGAACTACATCATTTTCAATTAATTCTCCCAAGTATCTGTAATATCTGGGAAGTCTTTTGATAACTGCTAACGAAATCCCCTTTTCGTTCAAGATAATACCTCCTTTTATAACTACGACTTATAAAAACCCACTCTTAATTATAATGAATTGTTAAATACATGTCAACCAGAGAAACACTCCTTGTAAATGCTATACCATATAGTTTTGATATTTATTCCTACACGAACAAAAAGAACTGATCTAACTATAAGATATACTTCATTATATACATCTTATATTTAGTCAGTTCTCAATCATAATTGGTCAGTATAAAACCTAACGAATACACTTATCCGGAATCATATTAGCAATTAAACTTTTGTATTTCAACTTGTAACTCTTCTGATAACTTTGCTAATGATTCACTGGCATTGGCAATCTCGTCCATAGATGCTGTTTGCTCCTCAACAGATGCGGATGCTTGTTGGGTTCCTGCTGCATTTTGTTCAGAAACTGCTGATAGATTTTCCATGGAAGCAAGAATTTCTTCCATCTTTTTCTTCATTATCGGCGCTGCATCGTTTATACTATTGATGTCATGTTTCATATCCTCTATCGATTGATCAATACCCTCAAATTTATCACTGGTATTTAACACACTCTTTGTCTGAGAATCAATGATTACAGTAACATTTTCGATTGTTTGAACCGATGATTCCGTCTTTTGGGATAAGTCCTGTATGATTACAGCTATTTCGTCTGTGAAACGGTTGGATTCTTCCGCTAATTTCTTAATCTCTTCTGCTACTACTGCAAAACCTTTTCCTGCTTCTCCTGCTCTTGCCGCTTCAATAGCAGCATTTAATGCCAAGAGATTGGTCTGATTCGCAATGTTTTTAATCATCATGCTGGCATTCTCAATCTTTTCTGCACTTTGATCGGTTTCCATGATAAGTGTTTGTATTTCTTTTGTAGAATTACTTGTTTCCTCATTTCTAAGGCTTAATTCTTTCACTGCTTCCAATCCATCTTTTTTCAGATGATCCACTCTTACCAACGTATCATCTAATGTTTTAACATAATCTAGTGTTTGATTAATCAACTGTGCTAATATTTGAATATTGGATACGCCGGATTCTGTTTCAGATGCCTGTTCCGAAGCTCCTTTGGAGATCTCTTCAATTGTCCTAGCTACTTCCGCTGCAGACATTGCAGACTGCTGTGCAGTTGCAGTTAATTCTTCACTTGAAGCCGCAACAAGTTCCGCATTATTGGATACCGTTTGGATTAAAGATATAATGTTTTGTTTCATCTTTGATAGAGACTTCGCTATGTTACCAATTTCATCTGAGCGCTTTAATATAGATTGAACCCATTTTTCTTCTGTTACTTTAAAGTCATAATTAGACATCCGATCAATTGAGGATTGAAGCTGAATAATTGGCTTTGTAATATATTTTCCTATCATAATACCGGCAACTATACCTAATATTGAAATAATAATTGCTGCTGCAACAATAATAATTCGTAAGTAAACCATTCCCTTTAAGATTTCACTCTCATAGTTCCCAATGGCGATTGTCCATGTGGAACCAGGTACCGGTGCCATTGCTGTGATACGTCTTTCCCCATTAAAGGTATATCTTAAAACGCCTTCTTTTCCTGTTCCAAGTTTCTTTAATTCAACACCAAAAGACTTGAGTGGACCATTAGAATCGATTTGTTCGAAAACATTTACTTGGTTCATGACATAATCCCGGTTAGGATGAGCAAATAAGGTACTGTCAGCACCAACGACAAAGGCATACCCTTTTTCACCAATTCCCAATTCATCTGTTATGTCATTTAGTGCTGTACCATTCCTTCTACCCATTAGAACGCCAACTACAGCTCCATTTTGTTTTATAGGCGCAGCATAAATAATAGATGCAGCATTGGTTGTCTTACTGATTAACACATCCGACACATTCGCTTCTCCATTTAATGCTTTTTGAAAATATTCTCTATCTGATAAATTAGCAGTTTTATCACTTAGAACGTAATTGGCAGTTCCATCTAGTGATATCACGGCCATATCTTCATATTGTAGTCTTTCTACGTCCTTTTGTAGTGATATTTTTTGTACCTGCCAACTCATTCCAGTCAATGCATCCCTGCTTGCAATCTCCTCTAAAACTTGTAATCTCATATTTAAAAGTGTCTGTAATCGTTTTGCCGACTCTTCTGCAATAAATGTAATATTCTGTTTCTGTGTATTTAATATAGTATCCGAACTATAAAAAATACCAAAAAAGCCAATTAGTAATGAAACCGTTAATACAAGTGTTCCTACAATTAAACCAATCCTTGTCGATAAGCTTTTCTTCATATGAAACATCCCATCCTTCCTTAACCATTGTGGCTGAAACAATAAAGTTTTTTCCTATTATACAAGTCTATCATACCACATTTCTACAGCATAAGACAGTGCTTTTTCTTGGATTATGTCAATTAATCTGATATGGATAAAGAGCCGAAACAAATAAAAGATATATTCGAATACATCTGATATTTATTCAGCTCTTAATCCATAGAACAAATTTGTATTTTGGAAGACTACAATATATTAATAAGTAAACTTCTGTATCTCTTCTTGTAAATCCTCTGATAATTTCGCTAAAGATTCACTAGCGTTGGCAATTTCGTCAATTGAGGCCGTTTGTTCCTCTACCGCTGCAGTTGCTTCTTGGGTTCCAGCTGCATTTTGTTCAGAAACAGCAGATAGAGTTTCCATGGATGCAAGAATTTCATCCATCTTTTGCTTCATAACTGGGCCTGCTTCGTTTATTCTATTGATGCCCTGCTTCATATCCTCAATAGATTGATCAATACCCTCGAATTTTTCACTGGTATTCTGTACGCTTTTTGTCTGTGAATCAATTATAACGGAGACAGTTTCGATAGTACGTACTGAGGTTTCCGTCTTATGTGAAAGTTCTTGAATAATCAACGCAATATCATCTGTGAAGCGATTGGACTCTTCTGCAAGCTTCTTAATTTCTTCTGCAACCACTGCAAATCCTTTACCAGCCTCTCCTGCTCTGGCTGCTTCAATGGCCGCATTTAATGCCAAGAGATTCGTCTGGTTCGCAATATTTTTAATCATCATGCTGGCAGTTTCAATCTTCTCTGCACTTTGATCTGTTTCCATAATAAGTGCTTGTATTTCTTTCGTGGAATTACTTGTTTCTTCATTTCTTAGACTCAACTCTTCCACTGCTTCCAATCCATCTCTCTTCAAACGATCTACTTCCACTAATGTATCATCTAAAGATTGAACGAACTCTATGGTTTGATTCATTAATTGCGCTAATGTCTGTATATTGGATACTCCAGATTCTGTTTCCGTTGCCTGTTCCGATGCTCCCTTGGAGATTTCTTCAATTGTCCTAGCAACTTCCGATGCTGACAAAGCAGTTTGTTGTGAGGTTGCAGTTAATTCTTCACTGGATGCTGCTACAAGTTCTGCGTCATTGGCTACAGCCTGGACTAAGGATATAACATTTTGTTTCATCTTTGATAAAGACCTTGCGATGTTTCCTAGCTCATCCGGACGTTTTAAAAGGATTTCAGCCCATTTTTCATCTGTTAATTTAAAATCATAATTTGACATTCTATCAATTGAGGATTGAAGCTGAATAATTGGTTTTGTTATATATTTGCCCATAAATAAACCAAACGTGATTCCAATCATAGATATAAAAATTGCTGCACCTATCATAATTAAGCGAAGGTTGAACATGTCCGCTAAGATTTCACTCTCATAATTACCTATCGCAATTGTCCATGTGGAACCAGGTATCGGTGCCATTGCGGTAATTCGTTTTTCTTTATCATAGGTATATTTTAAGATACCTTTATTGCCGGTTCCTAGGCGTTTCAATTCTACACCTAATGATTTTAAAGGTCCATTTGACTCAATTTGTTCAAAGACATTTACCTGATTCACAACGTAGTCTCGATTGGGATGCGCAAACAAGGTACCATTTGCACCAACTACGAAGGCATATCC